>CAZKMO010000074.1:0-15652 GCA_964554015.1 uncultured bacterium | reverse complement strand
ATAAAAAAGATAAGAAGAAAAAAATAGAACTGGTTCAGAATCCGGTCAGGGTGTTTCAGTTTACCCAAATTGAAAAGCATTACTCAAAACCAACCACTCTTCACCAGTAATGGAATCAATCCCTCTCCAAAACCAAAAGGGACGGGAGTGAAGGAAATTAAAAATACTACGAGTATAATTATACCTAATATTTGTCTCTTCCTGTCCAGGGGGATTTGGTCATTCAGGGTGGGTGGATGCTTACGGAAAATAGCCAGAAGTATCAAAACCAGAATCCATCCCACATAAAAGAACAAGCAGACTATTAATAAAATTGCATAAAAAAACAAGGAAAAGAATCTGCTTCTCTTTCTAAAAAGAGAATAAATTACATGTCCGCCGTCAAGTTGACCCATAGGGAGTAAATTCAAAGCAGTAACCAGCAGTCCCACCCATCCGGCATAGGCCAGAGGATGAAGAATTACATCCTGCCCTTGGGGAATATAGCCCAGAACAACTCTGGATATTAGTCGGAAAAGCAATGAATCTCCCAGAGTTATGGTATTCTCACCCAGACTGGAAACAGGAACAATCTGTGACATCTTCAGGCCAATCACAATTGAGGGAATGATAACTGCCAATCCTGCCAGGGGTCCGGCTGCTCCGATATCAAAAAGAGCTTTCCGGTGGGGGATTCTTCCCCCCATTTTTATAACTGCTCCCATGGTGCCAAAAGGAGGAAGAGGAATAGGTATAAAATAGGGAAGCGTTGCAGAAATACCATATATTTTTGCCGTAATAAAATGCCCCATTTCATGAGTAAGCAGTATAGTCATAATACCACCTGAATACCACAAGGCCCCTCTAATACCATCGGACAATCCTACAAAAAAGGTAGAAAAAACAGTTAAGACAAATAGTAATATATGAATTAAATAATTTCTGTTATGGGGGGATGTGATAATATAAGTTTCTTTATCTTTCAAAATATCTTCCTTAAAATTAATTCATAAATATTTTTAACATCTGATTTCTGACCTCTGACTTCTGATCCCTGATCCCCGGCTGCTCTAAGCAATCTATCTTTTCCCTATTATATTCTTTATTTTTTTCTTTTTTCTTTTTTCTTTTTATCTTTATCCTCATCACTACCTTCAATCACAATTTTATCCCCTACTTCAATACCTAATCGCTTATGAGCATTACCTTGATTTATGGAAATCTCTAGCATCCCACTGCTTCCCAGCAAAGCCAGGGATTCCCCCCTCTTAACTGCGGAATACGTTGATTCTATTCCCGGCAAAATCTTATTTTTTATAGTTATTTGTAATTTTTCTTTCTCTTGGATGATTTCTTTCTCAATATTGGTAATGCAATTGCCAAAAGAATCAATATAAATTATTTCACCCATAATTTTATTTTTCTCCCGCACCGGTTTTATTATCTCTGGCTTAAGGTAATCACTGCATTCTTCTCCCAAATCTCTTATATCCACTCCCAGAGACAGATGCCCTGCAATAGGTGCGAAAATATCCCGACCGTGAAAGGTTGTACTCACCTCAGCTAAAAAATAAGCACGGGCAGTGATTGCAATCACCCTGTAGTCAGAACAATCGTTATAAATATATTTCAGCACTCCGTTATCAGGAGCTAAGAATAAGTATTTCTCAGTTTCAACCGCTATTATATTCCTATTGCTTCCCACACCTGGATCCACAACCACAACATGGATGGTTCCTTGGGGAAAATAATGATATACCTGTTTAAGTAGAAAGGCTCCCTGTTCTATGTTCTGAGAAGAAACGTTATGAGTAATATCTACTATTTGAATATGGGGATTAATACTCAATAGGACACCTTTCATGGACCCGACATAAAAATCAGAATTGCCAAAATCGGTAAGTAAAGTTATCATGGTTAAAATCCCTTTTTTATACTACTGTACATAAAATAAAAAAATTTTGATAAAATGAAAATTGTTCACCCCCATACTGCCATATAAAACTACCTCTTGAGAATCCCTATAGTAATATCATTCTCTCCACAACTCAGTGTTTGGGGGGAACTGTTAATATAAATAAAAGGATAGAGATGTTAATAGTCTGTGGGATTAACGTCTTAATATCATCTTTCTCATTTCAGTATATTTATCCACTTTCATTTGCAATAAATAAATCCCACTGGGGAGGTTCCTTCCTTTGAAATCGGTACCATTCCATTCCACGTTATGAAAACCAGCACTCTGTTGTTCATTAACCAAATCCCTGATAAATCTACCCAACAGATCATAAACCTTTAAGGAAACAAAACACTCCCTAGCTAAATAATATTTAATGGATGTATTTGGATTAAAAGGATTCGGGTAATTTTGTCGTAATTTCCAGGTATATTCTAAGGTTTCATCTTGTACCCATTCCTTTATTTGCGAAGAAGAAATTTTGCCAAAGGTAAAATATCCGGTGGAATTTGTTTGTATCGATACTTGACTGTCACTATAGCTTACCACTAATAAATTTTCCCAGCGGTCAAAATTATAAAAATAAACCGGTAATTGATCCACTCCCGTCACCTCAGCCTGATTTAATATATCTTCATTACAGGGCAAAGAAATCATAATTTTTTGGTTAAATCTCAATCCGGGCGGTCCTAAATAGTAATAATGACCGATTGCCTCAACAGTATCCGGCAGTTCAGGAATGGCATCAACTTCTCCCAAAGTAAAGTACAAGGTATCCTGGACTGCTGCCTCCGGTAACTCAACTTTTACTCCAATAGCCGAATTACACATCACTGTATCTTCACCGGGATAATAAATTTCCCTGTGAGGATTAGATATACTACCATTTCCAGTGAAATAGGTATAGGCTGTATCGACTTTATTGAAAATTGAATCCTGGCAAATAATATGTATTAAAATATTACTGTCCTGAATAATACTATCCGGAGAATAGTGGAAAAGATAATTCTTTCCCATATTATTTATATTGGATTGATCATATCCAATATCAACATCATTGATCAAAAATTTTAGGGTGCTGAAATCAGCTCCAAAACCAGGATGAGTATCCCCAAGTTTAAACTGGATCATACTGTTAACGGGCACTGACTTTGTATTGGGGAAAGGAAAACAGTAAAATATCTGAGGAGGAAAATAATCATTCTTTTCCAGTAAAAAAGTAAAATAACCAGTGGAATTTGTTTTCACCGTAACCTGACTGTCACTAGAGCTTTCAATGGTCAATTTTTCCCAGCTCATAAAATCATTGAAATACAATGATAATTGATCAGCTTTCTTTACCCGGCTTTTATGCAAGATATTCTCATTATAAGGTACAGAGATGGTGATCTTTTTATTTAACTGTAATCCAGGAGGACCCAAATAATAATATTTTCCCAAAGCAACAGTGGAATCAGGAAGGGGAGGAATTGTGTCAGTTTCCGCAATTCTGCAATAAAGTGTATCACCTACAGCTCCTTCTGGAAAATTCACAGTAATTCCATTTGTTTCAGAGAATATGGTTCCTCCACTCGGGTAAACAATATACTTACTCGTATCAAGCATAGTACAATTTCCGGTCGCATAGGTATAGGTTGTATCGATTTTATTATAAACCGAATCCCGGCATATAATATTAATGGCAACCCAATTGTTTGGCTCTATATTTTTAGGAACATAATAAAAATAATAATTCTTCCCTAATTTGGAGATATAAGATTGATTATTATTGATAGTACCCTTATTAACAGAGACGCTTAGGGAGTTGATTTCTACTCCGGAACCAGCTTCAGGATCACTAATTTTAAATTGAATAGCACTGTTTAATGGTACTAATCTTTTACCGTGATAAGGATAGAAGTAGCTTAGTTTAGGGGGAAGAAAATCGTTATTCTCTGGTATAATTCTAATGTAAAGAGAATCATGCTTCCAGCCCACCAAAGGATCCTCAGAAACAATTATTTCACTGATGCCAAGAGAATCATCCCTATAAAAAAATGTGGCAGAGGAACCAGCAGAGTCAACAGTGATCCGGGAAACCGGACTCCATATTACAGAATCAAGAGAAAATTCTCCCCCCGGAGAGGTCGTGGCTAAAGAAAGAGTATAATTATAATCTAAGGTAAGATTCTCTTCCGCTGCATCCTGAATCAGTACTCTAATGGCATTTGATATATGTCCCTGCTCTAATACTGGAACCGGACTGTCAAATACCAGTTGCTTGGTTGTATCCCGAATCATAAAGGCTTCTTCCGTAACATCAGAACTGTTTCCAGATACATTACTAATTTTTAGAAGGCAGTAAGGAGAGGGCGGCTCATCCACTTTCCAGGTTACCGAACTATCGCTGATCTGGGAAAATAAAGTTTTCCAATTCGGAATACTGTCCCGGGATATCTCAACATTTACCTTGTACTGGCCTTCTGGAAATCTCCAGCGAATGGTTACTTCTGAATCCACATAAAGGGTATCGCCGCCTTGTGGATTTAATAGTATAACCGACTGTGCAGTACTAAAAGAAATATCCGGAGTTTTGATTGTTTTATTTTTATTATTTTTGGATATAATCATATAATGATATTCAGTTTCTGGTTCCAACCCGGTTAGTTCTACCTCATGCTTTGTAACCAAGGAATTACTATGTATATATGTAGTATAATCCTCATAATTTAAGCCATAATTAACTTTGGAATCACAGGGTTCGTCCGTAAATCAGGAAATAACTGCACTGGTAGGGGTTATTTCGTTTACCTGCACTTTAAATAGGGAAGGATAACTTCCCCGGGTATAACTACCGGGCGAATAATAATTCCAGCTTTGCTTTACCCTAGCATACAGAGGATCCCGCCACTTATCAGATCCGGCAGATGGGTTGTTATCTTCATTAGTAAATATTTTTATCCGATTTTCATTATCAGAAACATCGCATACAATCAATTCTTCCCTACTGTCTCCGGTAACATCAGCTACATAAAGCAGAGAAGCTTTAATATCGGGATCTTTATTTAAGGTGGACCAAACAACCTCTCCGGTAATAGCATCTAATATCACAACATTCCCATCAATATGCCTGGCTTTTCCGGCAATATACTCCTGGTCTCCTCCCGACCAGTCAATTGTCCAAACCTCTTCAATCCCCTCCCTATTTCCAGCCGGGTGGAAATCAGCAGGCAAAACATCTTCCACGGCATAATCAGCAATTTGATTTCCTTCCGCATCGTATATCCAGGGATGCTGCCCAGATTCAGAAATATTTTTCGGAAATCTGGACCGGTTCCAGATTTCACAGTAATCATAGTCAGTATCAAAATTACCCCCACAGATATTCTGCGGTTCACGCTGATTGTCATTATCAAATAATTCGGTCTCTTTTTTCCAGATTACAGAATTTTTTGAGAATAAAACTGTATGCCAGCAATTAATATCTTTAGGACCATCCACATAATCTTCTTCCGTAATTATCCATTCCAAACCCGGAATATCTGCCCGGAAATCACCCACGGCTATGGCATCAATATGATCTATATATTTATTATCAGGATTTTCTTTTACCCATCTCTCATATTGATAGTTATAGGGAATAATTATATCCAGGGGACTGTTATTATAATCATATACATTGCCGCCGATTACTTCATCAATTCCATCAAAATCTATATCAGCGCACATTGGTCCCCCATGACCCTGCCCGAAATATCCCTCGTAAATCCCATCCGATACATCATTATTCTGGTGCAAACGCCATATCTCTTCTCCGGATTCAAGATTCAGGGCAATTAAAGTACGATTTATCTTTTCCCAGTAATCATCCACACCTTCTCTTCCATTTGTCTGAATTATGATATCTCTCTTCATTTGAGGCAAACCCGGGTATCTCTGATTAACCAGCACCATGTTAGCAGCAATCTGAGTAGTATCGTCAACTGCTATTATATATGTATTTTCTAACCTGCCCGTTTCGGCATCATATATTAAAATTTCATTGTTGTTATTCAGCGCCACTACTTCAACTTCCCCGTCACCATCAATATCCGCAGCGCCGCATTTATTACCAGCATTAACTTCAAAATTATAATATATGGGAATTGCTTGTTCCCATAAATGAGTACCGAAATGATCATACACATAGAGATTTTCCAGGGAACGGAATATATAATCCAACAGGCTGTCCCCATTAACATCATACCCAAAAAAGCACCCATCCACTGGTGGTTCTTTTATGGAAAAAATAAAGGGATTGGTATTATATTGAGAAAAAGAATAGCTGCTTAGCAATAAAAAAAACAAAAACAATAAATATATATGGTGACTTTTCATTTTTATTAGCAATTTAAAAAAACAAACTTCCCTATAAAATCATTAAATAATAGTCACAATAACAACAATTTATTTCTTAATATATATAGTAAAAATTTTTTCAAAAAAAACAAATAAAAAATTATATTAAATCTTTACTTATTTTATGGGATTAAAGATTATTGACCTAACACTTTAGTTATTAATGATATAAAAAAAGGATCAGAATTTTTTATCTGATCCTTTATCTATCTGAAAGGGATAGTTTTATGTCATATCCGGGACTAGAGCCTACACCCTTCACTGCAGTGTGCAACTCTGGGAATTTTAAATCTTTTCATAAAATCATCTCCTCTTAATTAATACTACTTTCTCTATTTTATACAACTATACTAGCTTTATTTTGTTCCCCATGTATTTGGGGAGGTCATAAAAGTTATTTTTCATTTATTCGTTATGCTGAATTGGTTTCATGCCTATCATAAGTCAAGAAGATATAAGATTGCGGATCAAATCCGAAACAGCCTGAAATTTGACTTTTTACCCTACTTCCAGATATTAATTACCCCATAATCATCAAGAAAGGTAAAACTAAATTACCTTTCCTTTCTCACTCACCAATGCCATCCCAACAGTAGGTGCATAACTTTTCCTTGGGTAATCCAATAGCCATAATGAGATCATCCAATTTCTGATACTGCAGAGAGGTAAGTTTAAGTCTGTTCCGTATGGTTTCGATCATGTTTACATATTTAGCGGAGGTGGGATCAGCATACTCCTCCAGAAATTTTTCCTCATCACCTTCCAGTTTCTTGATTGCTTTCCTGGTAGCCAGATCCAGAACCGATCTGGAACGGGAAAAATTCAAATATTTGCACTTATATATCAAAGGAGGACAGGCAGGCCTCATATGTACCTCTTTAGCGCCATAGACAAATAAACGGTTAATTATGTCCTGCAGCTGGGTTCCGCGAACAATAGAATCTTCACAAAAAAGAAGACGTTTTCCCTCTATTATGTCTCTGATGGGTATAAGTTTCATTTTTGCTACCAGTTCCCTGATTTTCTGATCCTGGGGCATAAAACTCCTGGGCCAGGTGGGTGTATATTTTACAAAAGGTCGCCGATACTCAATATGGGCTTCATTTGCATATCCGATAGCGTGGGCTGTTCCTGAATCAGGAATACCGGCTACTATATCAACAATTCTATTTTCATTTTGCGCCAAAAACCTGCCGCATCGATTTCGTACAACTTCTACATTTATACCTTCATAAGCAGAAGAGGGAAAACCATAGTACACCCAGAGAAAACCACATATTTTCATATCCTTGCCCGGTTTTTGCATCTGTTCATATCCCTCTTCGGTAATTCGAACAATTTCTCCGGGTCCTAAATACTTTTCAACTTCAAAATTGAGATTGGGAAAAGCAGAGGTTTCAAGGGTGGCAGCAAAGGCATCCTCCCTTTTTCCAATTACTATGGGAGTTCGTCCCAGCCTGTCCCGACCGGCATAAATACCTTCCTGGGTAAGAAGTAAAACCGAACAGGATCCCTCCACCGATTCCTGAACTTTGCGAATCCCTGCCGTAAAACTATCCTCCTCAGTAATAATAGTAGCTGCTAATTCGGTGGGATTTACATTTTGATCCCTGATTTCGGAAAAATGGGTTATTTTATTTTTAAAAGCCTTATTTACCAGCTGCTCCGTATTTTGAATTACTCCCACGGTCACAATAGCAAACATTCCCAAATGAGAATGTACCAGGATGGGTTGATCTTCATAATCACTGATGACGCCTATACCCTGGTTTCCTTTCATCTTAACAATCTCTTCATCAAACTTGGACCGGAATTGAGAATTAGTAATGTCATGAATATAGCGGATAAATCTCTGGGGATTTCTTACTGCTATACCTCCCCGCTGGGTTCCCAGATGAGAATGATAATCTGTCCCAAAAAACACATCCTGCACACAATCTGTTTTTGAAGCCACTCCAAAAAAACCACTCATGTAAAACTCCCTTTCCTTAGTTAATTGAATTTTATATAAGTTATTTTATAACTGAAAGATAATATTTTATTCTTATTACAATTGAAGTTTTATTATAATAAATAATAGGACCAATTACAAATAATATTAAATAAACTTTTATTGATTTCTTTTGCAGAAAAAAAATCTAAAGATCTATTTGATAAGGGAGATATAGTTATTTTTAAAAATAGTTGTTCTTATTATATTAAATTTGATTTTATTTATTAAATCTCTATTAAAACATTATCAATAAGACGGGTCTTCCCTACAAAAACAGCCAGGGCTAGGAGAACTTTGTCCTTGATTACATCCAGAGGTTGGAGAGTCTCAGGATGAACTATGCTTATATAGTCAATCCGGGTATGTTTTTTCTCAGAAATTTCTTTTTTAATAAAATTATTTAATTTCTCAGTACTTCTTTCTCCCTTCTGGATCATCTCCCGGGCTTGAAAAAGTGCCCTGTTTAAAGAAAGAGCATCTTCTCGCTCAGCTTTAGACAAATAGGTATTTCTGGAACTCATAGCCAGACCGTCCGCTTCCCGTATGATGGGAGCTGTGATAATATCAAGATCAAAGTTCATATCTTCAACCATTCTCTTTATTATTACCGACTGCTGAAAATCCTTTTGACCAAAAACTGCAAAATGCGGCTTAACTATATGAAAAAGCTTGGCACACACCGTAGTCACACCCTGAAAATGATGAGGGCGGGAAATACCGCAAAGAACTCTGGAGATTTTATCCACCTCAACTGAGGTTAAAAATCCTTCCGGGTACATTTCCTTTTGGTCAGGATGAAAAATAATATCCACTCCGTTCTCTTCTGCCAGATTTTTATCACGGTTAAAATCCCGGGGGTATTCTTCAAAATCCTCACCAGGTCCAAACTGGGTGGGATTAACAAATAGGGAAATTACCACCACATCCGCTTTTTGGGCAGCCAAACGCATTAAACTCAAATGACCCTGGTGAAAATAACCCATGGTGGGAACAAAGCCAATAACTTTTCCCTGAGCCCGTATTTCATCTGCTAAGGCCTGCATTTCCGGGATGGGCTGAACAATCCTCATCATTTCTCCATTTTTTCTCTGGTGGCAACAATCAATTTTGTAATCCCGCTATTTTTAGCAGCATCCATGGCTCCGATAACAATTCCGTAATCAACTTTTTCATCAGCCTTGATTATCAGCCCTCTCTCCTTTATTTCCGGAGCAATCTCTTTTAAACGATTCAATAATTCGGTATTATCAATCCTGTTTTCATTAATATAAAAGGTTCCGTCCCTGGTAATATACAAGGTATACCCTTTCACTTCCGCTCTTTTCTTCATGGTGGTCTCAGGTAACTGTAATTTCATAGCCGGTTCTTCAATAAAACGGGAAGAGACAATAAAAAAGATCAACAGTAAAAAAAGTACATCTATCAGCGAGGTGATATTGATATTTACCTTTCTCTTTGATTTTTCTCTGAATTTCATCCCATCCTCTGCTTTAACTCCTTACATTATCACTACCCTTTAACCACACCCAATGGTCTCATTCGGGCCACTCTTTTGGATATTCCTGCACCCTGAACAATGGCGGTCACTCTGTCGATTTCCTTATAAGCCTGAGGTGCTTCTTCATAAAGAGTACGTCTTCCCCTGCTCCTTACTATAATCCCCTGTTTCTCTAGTTCATTTTGTAATGATCTGTTTTGAAAACGCCGCACTGCCGCATGCCTACTCATAATCCTGCCCGCTCCGTGACAGGTTGATCCAAAAGAGAGTTCCATGGCTTGCTTTGTACCTGCCAGCACATAGGAGGCTGTACCCATATCCCCGGGTATTAAAACCGGCTGTCCGGTTTCTCTGTATTCTTCCGGAAGAGAGGGGTGATGAGGGGGAAATGCCCGGGTTGCTCCTTTACGGTGCACTATCAATAACTGTTCTTCTCCTTTAATAGTATGGTTTTCGAATTTGGCAATATTGTGAGCTACATCATAAATCAAATGCATTCCCAGCCTTTCCGCACCCTGTCCCAGGACTTGTTCGAAACTCTCCCTTACCCAATGCATGATTACCTGCCGGTTAGTCCAGGCATAATTAGCTGCGGCTGCCATTCCGGCAAAATACTTTTTACCCTCAGGAGAGGTAACCGGCACACAGGCTAATTGCTTATCCGGAAGGGTTATATTGTATTTATGGACAGCCCGCACCATCTGATCAAGACTGTCATCACATACCTGATGTCCCAATCCTCTGGAACCAGTGTGTATCATGACCGTAATACCGCCTTTCTCCAGATCAAATGTCCGGGCAATATCCTGATCAAAAATTTCATCAACCACCTGAATTTCCAGAAAATGATTTCCAGAACCCAGGGTGCCCAGCTGAGGCCTTCCCCGATCCAGAGCCCGGGAAGAAAGTACTTCCGGATCCGCTCCCTCCAGACATCCTTTCTCTTCCGTGTGTTCCAGGTCACTATCCCATCCCATCCCCTGCTTCACTGCCCAGCTGGAACCATTTTCCAGCACCTTAAACATCTCTTTTGGGGATAACCTGAGTTTGCTTTTCGATCCTATTCCGCAGGGAATGTTCCGGAATAAGGTTTCCACCAGCCTGGTCAAAACATCCTTAATATCATTAAAAGTAAGGTTTGTCCGGACTAGACGAACACCGCAGTTTATATCATATCCCACTCCACCGGGGGAAATAACGCCTTCTTCTGTACTTAAGGCTGCCACTCCTCCGATAGGAAAGCCGTAGCCCCAGTGAATATCAGGCATGGCCAGGGAAGCTTCCACGATACCGGGAAGATGAGCAACATTTACCACCTGCTGAGGAGCCTGATCCTGACGAATCTGGTCCAGCATATCCTTATCGGAAAAAATTATCCCCGGTACCCGCATACCCTTTTGATATTGTACCGGAATACGCCAGCGATAATCATCTATCCGTTCAAGCCTACCTTCCCAGTTTATCCCCATGGCTACCTTATTATCCTTATTTTTCTGAATTGATTAAGCATTTGTACATCTTTTGCATTCTTTTATATATTCAACTTCTTGATTAAATAATTGTTTCTAAGTTGCTCTGGTGGAAGATTAGTAATATTGAATTTGCCGCAGATTACCTGAGATGAAACACAGATATATTAAATCAATGTTAATCCGTGTATATCCGTGGTTAAATCCTTTACTTTATTTACCCATTTAATTTTTAATTTAACCAATAATTAGCCATAAAAGCTTCTGTAATTAATCAATTGAATACTGATCCGGTCTTCTGTCATGCAAAATATGATTTTCAGGAGTAATATTTTTATCCCGTGCCTGCCGGGGATCAATATCTATTTCCTTAAATGATTCTTTTTTCCTCCCCAGGCGAAATAATACTTTACCCCGGGAATTGACAATTTGACTCTGTCCGGTATAGGTAAGCCGTTCCCTTCCACCCCTTTTCTCGGAGCCTACGCGATTAGCGGTTATGATAAAGACTCCGTTTTCCAAGGCCCGGGTTACCATCGCCCTCTGACAATAGGGTAATACCAGATTTACCGGATGACAAATAACCTCCACCCCCTGCAGAGAAAGAGAACGGGCAGCTTCCGGAAAAATCCAGTCAAAGCATATCATCATACCCACTTTTACCCCCGCTATATCCCAGACTCTGAATCCGATATTACCGGGGGAAAACCATTTTTTTTCTTCTTTAAAGAGATGTACTTTGCGATACTTTCCCAAATATCCCTCCGGCCCAATAAGCACGGATGCATTATAAAATTCTTCTCCGTCTCTTTCCGCCATACCGGCTATAAGATACAAATCTGCTTCTGCGCACATCCCTTCAAATTGTTTTACCGTGTTTGAAGCAGGAATGGACTCACTGAGTTCTTTGGTTTCCTCTCTGGAAATAAGCTGGTATCCGGTTGTACAAAGCTCCGGCAGTACCACCAGTTTTGCCTTGGTATTTTTTATATTCTTTCTAATCTTTTTTAGATTGTTCTTTCTTTCACCAAATTCAGGATTAAATTGAAACACGGCAACTTTCATTTTAGACCTATATTTATTTTATGTTAAAATGCCAATTTAAAGTAAATAATTAATCAGAGGAAATTTTAAAATATCATTAAAACTTGATTTTATCTATTGCTTCCAGCAAATCCTGATCATCAAAAGGTTTTTCCAATATCGAATCTGCCCCCAGATTCTGGGCTAGTTCCAAATATTGTTTGGCATCTATGGCGCCTCCTCCGGAGATTGCCAGTATTTTAATATCCGGATAGGTACGTTTTACTTCTCGTATAAATTGAATCCCCTCTTTTTCGGGCATGATAATATCGGTTATAATCAAATCAATATCTGATTCTTCATCTAATACCTTGGTTGCTGCTTTTCCGTTATCCGCTTTAAGTACCGTATAATTCTCACCTTCTAAAATCACCGTGCACATTTCTCTTATGGCTCGGTCATCTTCGACAACTAAAACCTTGTTCATACATCTCCTCCTACTCTGTCTTATGGTGATGATTATAATACAAAATTGCTTATCCGGTAATTTCAACTCCCTGTGAACTTCCCTGGTAATGCCCTAAAACCTCATAAAAGCTATAAGGAAAATAAGCATTAATAGGCAATAAATCAAGTGCTTCCATTAGGGGATACTGCTCATGTATGGAGTGCAAGTGTAATGCATTTAATACTCATGACTGTCCAAAAAGACTATGGCGATATTATGTCGGAATAGTGAGAAAGAGATTTTAATGATCCGCAGGAGTTCATACCCTTGCGGCTTTAAATGAGGAAGGGATATCCCGGTTAGTTAAAAAGTATTGTACAATACCTAAATATATCACTCTCCAATCACTTCGGCAAAATTAAAACAATATACACCACATACACTCCCACCAGCAACGCCCCTTCCCAGCGCATTAGAGTAAAACCGGTTCTCATCAAGGGGAGAACCAGAATGCTTAATCCCAGCATAAATAACAGATCCGGAACTCTAATCTGAAATGCCTGAAGGGGATGAATCAGAGAGGTAAGTCCCAGCACGCCTAAAAGGTTAAAAATATTGGATCCGATAATATTGCCCACGGCAATATCATTCTGCCCTTTCCAGGAAGCTAAAACTGAGGTAGCAAGTTCAGGTAGACTGGTGCCCAAGGCAACAATGGTCAATCCTACAAATGCCTCACTTATTCCCAGCCAGGAGGCTGCCGCCACACTGCCCTTTATCAGAAAATGTGCTCCCATGATCAAGGATCCTATACCCAAACCAATATGCAGAATGCTTTTCCCTACCCTGAGGTTAGATATAACTGTTGGGCTTTTCAAATCTTTCACCGCTGAATTATATTTCTCCCTGCGGAGTGAAACCACATTAAACATTAAAAAAATGATTAATCCCATAAATAACAAGGCGCCTTCCAGGCTATTTAATCGTAAATCCAGAAAAAAAGTCAGAAATAAAATGGTAGCTCCCATCATAAAAGGCAACTCAAAACGAATGGTTTGTAAATTCACCCGGAGAGGTCGAATAAGGGCTGACAAGCCTAAAATTAAACCGATATTGCAGATATTGGAACCAATCACATTACCTAAAGATAGGTCACCGGTTCCAGCCAAGGCAGCCTGAAGACTTACAACCAATTCAGGCGAACTGGTACTGAAAGCCACAACCGTAAGTCCTACTACCAGCTGGGAAATGCCTAACCGGAAAGCAATGGCACTGCTGCCCTTTATCAGCATTTCAGCCCCGGCATACAGTAAAAACAATCCGCCTATAATGGAAAAAATAACTGCCATATCATTACTTGCTTTTCCGAAGCATACGGAATTTTCTTATAAGATTAATTTTTCTGTAAAAACGAGGATATTGGGGAAACATTCTGCGAATTATTCCTTTTTTATCTGGAAAAACTCCTTCCTTTACCGACAGAATATTCTGTATCGAATAGAAGGCACCTGGATTGATTCGCTCTACCCAATGGATAACTCGGTCCAGATCACTGCGCTCAATGATGGTATAAATCACATTTACCTTTCCCCTGCTCCCCTGAGCCGGGATATTGGTTACGCCATACCCTTTTCGATTCAGTATTCCCACCAGCTTGGAGGCATCTTTCTGAGTGATGATCTGTACCACCCGTTTTCCCATAGCTATTTTTTCTTCCAAACGTAGCCCTATAAAATTACCGGCAGCAAATCCTCCGGCATAGGCTACATATCCAACCACATTAGATACGTTAAGCAGTATCTGACGAATTACCACCACCCAAATGATGATTTCCACAAATCCCAATATAGGGGATATCCACTTATCCCCCCGGGATATGAATACAATACGGATGGTTCCCAGAATTTGATCACAAATCCGCGCCAAAAAAATCAGCAAGGGCAGTATTACCCACTTGAACAGTTCGGAATCAATAAAATCAGGAACATTCATTTTTTTCTCCTGTCAAAAAAAGAAATACGGTTAAAAGTCGAATATTTTGATGCTCGGGATTGACCAAAATGATACGTTAAATAAAAAATGTCGTATTGCGTAGAATCAAGAAATATTTTTCTTATTGAATTTATCTATCTTCAACTTCACTCTGACTGACAATATAATGACTTTTTGGACAGCCTGGGAAATCCCGGACAATCTAAAACTTACTCGACCACCCACTTTTTTAGTTTTTCATCGGGTTGGGGATCGGAATCGCTGTCGATATCGGATTCGACAAAGCAAAATCTGTCTCACCTTCCAACCCTTGTCCTCTTTTGCTTAGATTTAGTTTCAGGAGTAACCACCTCAGCTTGATGAACAATCCCATACATCAAATGAAGAGCCCTCAGCCAGGTGAGGGTTGATTCTGCTCCCTGATTCAAATTCACTCCGCCTCTTTGAAGACCGTCATAACATCCCCCGGTTCTGAAGTCATAGAGACACTCATTAATATCATTCTTTCCCAAAAACCAAGTAAAAGCTTTGTCTACCTCCTTTTGCCAGACCTTTTTTCCGGTGACCTTCTGGGCACAGACACACGCCTCCATAATCGATAATACTTCCTCTGGTTGCTGATCATACTTGGGTTTTGTTCCTCCCTTCCGATACCATCCATTGTTTCCGATTAAAGACAAATGTCCTCCATTTGATGAAGTCTGGATTTCAAGCAGCCATTGTAGAGATTCAATTCCCTGTTTCAGCATAGTCTCATCCCCTAAATAATCACTTGCTGCTATCAAGGCTTCAGGCAAGCGGGCATTGGAATAAGTGACAACATCCTCAAACCAGTGCCAATTCTTATCCTTATTATGGCTGTACATAACCGAAAGCCTTTTCCCTAATTCGATTACGATATTCTTGGTTTCAGTAT
>CAZKMO010000073.1:12440-15721 GCA_964554015.1 uncultured bacterium | reverse complement strand
TTCAAATTTGAGGACAAGAACGGTGACGGTATAAACGATGTATGGACCGATGTAGACGGTGATGGAGTGAATGACCGTCTGGGGAAGGTGATGGCGGAGAACTCCCGCTGGGTGGATACAGATGGTGACGGTATTGCGGATCAGAAGAGAAGCAGTTTACGCGGCCGGGAATTAATGAATTATGTGCTTGATACGGATGAGGACGGCAAGAATGATATTACCGGTTCCGGCTATTCCGGAAGAGATTTGTATGGATATCGTTTCGGCAATGTTGATGAAGAAAACGGTGTGGTTGACAAAGCCTTTGAAGACGCGGATGGAGACGGAATTAATGACAAATTTTTAGATCAACAGCGCCGTAGTCAACTCAAACACGGAGGCATGGATTTTTTTATTGATGCGGACGGAGACGGCATTGCTGATGACCGCGGTCTGCAGCGTATAAGAGGGCAGGGGAAAAGAAAAGGAAGAAATAATTAATCCTTTTTTTAACAATCTTGAGAGCTTATCCATGACTCCCATCAAATATTTATATTCTAAATTAATTGGTATAATCCTTATCTTTAGTGCTATTTCCCCGGGATATTCTCAGGCGGGGCTGAATATTTCCTACGGTACAGTTTTGGACGGAAATGCTTATCGCAATTATGAAAATATATCAGATGTGATCTATCAGCCTCAGTTATCTCTTTTTTATAATTATTCTTTTGAAAATGGGAATGTAAGGTTTTTTTACAACGGTTCTGTCTTTTTGTTTGATGAATTTACTACCCGCAGGTATTTTTTTCATAATATTGGAGTAACTGGTACCTGGCGGTCATATGAATCCGCTCCCTTAATGTTATGGGGGATTCAGGGAAGCCGGCGGTTTAATCAGGATGAATATGTATACTATAATTATGAACTCATACAAGGGTATGTAAACTTTCGTTTTGATAAAAATACCACCAATGACTGGGTTATGGGGACACAATTGAAATACCGAAATTATAAGGAACTCCCGGAGTTTAGTTTTTTAGAATCGGCTGCGTTTATCAGATCAAGTTTTTTTCTTAAAACCAGAACCACTATTATCACAAATATACAGGCAGGTTACAAAGAATTTATTGAACCGGTTGAAAGTTATGAATATATAGAGGAAATGGATTTGGGGCAGAGTGGTCGCGGAAAAGGTAAGGGTAAGGGAGGGAATGCATCCGGTCAGGGTGAGGTTCATGATCGTACAGTGCAGGTGGAATCAGAAGGTTCATCGGTGTTCCAGCTATTCGGATCCCTGAGGATTGCCCAGTCCCTGGCAGCCAAGACAGGGATGGCGTTGGAAGCCGCCATGCAAAGAAATCCTTCCGGAGGGGTGAGAGTACTGTCAGGGCAGGATTCCGGCTATGAGACCAATGATGAGCTTTATGATGATTCCTACAGTTATGATATGGAGGAAATTTCCCTGGAATTGACCCAGATTCTTCCCTGGAGTATTCGTTTGAAATTAGGGAGTTCATATACGGTCAAGAAGTATGACCGGCCGGTTTACGATCCGGAGGGGAATATTCTGGAGGGAACTCAACGAAAGGATACTGTACCGGTTCTCTGGGCTTATTTTGAAAAAACATTACGAATTAAAGGGTTCGCCCGCAGCCTGCTGGTGTTTTTAAATTATCTATATTTAAACAATGAATCAAATGATGAATATTATTCCTACAGTAATCAAATTATCAGTTTGGGCTGCAGTGTTACTATTTGAGATACAGCCTTCCCAACCCATCAAAATCAGCAACTAACAAAACGAACTATACGAACTATTTTATTATTTTTAATATAATTTTATTTTGACAGGATAAACAGAATGGTAATTATTGGAATTATGGAATGCTGGAATTGTGGAATAATACACCTAATAAACCCCACATTACACGCATCAAATATCTTGATTAAAATTACCATGAAGCAGTGCTCATTTTAGAGAGAAAAATTCACATCACAAATACCAAATAACAAATTATATCTAAATTCCAATGACCAAAACAACCAAGGAAACTTGTTTTTTATTTAATGTAAAAACCTTCCCATCCCGCCAAAATCACCAGTTAACAAAATAAACTATATGAACTATTTTATTATTTTTTATGCTTGTTTGTTTTGTTCGTATGGTTCGTTATTAATGCTAAAGCATAAAGCACCTGAAGGGGCTTATGTTTTTTGGTAAATAGAGTTCTATAGATATATCCTCCCGGAAGGGCCTCTAAACTGATTTTGACATATAGATTGAAATTTAAAATATAATTCTCAATTTAATATTCTGATTTTTTTTAAATTCCCTTATCCCTTTTCCATCCTCCATTCTTCTTTGTTTTATCCCTTCGACAAGCTCAGGGCATGCTTTTTGATGTTGTCTTTCATTTTATTCCATCACCCCATTTTTCCGTTTTCTTTTCTGCCTTTATACTTTCCCTTCAGCTTCTCGCAACTTACCTGCATCTATCCTGGTCATATCAGACATGATTATGAAATATATTAATTCTGTATAGAGTTAGTAACGTTAAAATTTTTATTTAATAAATTTTAAGGGAAATGGCAATTATTTTTTTATGATTAGTTCAAATGCAGTCAGTTAGGGTGTGTTCTTTAAATTTCTTGACAACTATTGATAATTTCCCTAACTTTTCTTTATTCAAACCAGGGTTTTACTCTGTGTAACCTTATTGCGGATTATCCGTATTACATACATACTATAAGTGGATAAAATAAATGACTTAAAACGAATTTCCTTTCATTAAACTGTATATAATGAACCTATATGCCTTACAATGTCCGTCTAATCTGGAGAAAAGAGAATTTTTTTCTCTTCTTGTCCACATCAGTCCTGAAAAACAGAAAAAAGTCCGGCGCTACCGAAAACCGGAGTCTGCCCATCAGGTTTTATGGGGGGAGCTTTTACTCCGGGCTTTAATCAGAGAAAAAATCGGTCTTACTAACCAGCACATTGTTTTCGGAACAAACAAGAAGGGGAAACCAATCCTGATTTCAGATCCGTCCCTGCATTTCAACCTGTCCCATTCCGGTAAATGGATTCTTTGCGCCCTGGATACGGAACCGGTAGGGGTGGATATTGAAAAAATCCAGGACATAACTCCGGGCTTGGTAAATGTAAGTCTCTCCTCTCAGGAACGCAGAGTATTTAAAGAGATGTCGCCGCAGGGCAGACTTTCCTATTTTTTTACTCTCTGGACCTGGAAGGAAAGCTTTCTGAAAGCGGTGGGAATCGGGCTGGACTGTCTTCCCGGCGA
>CAZKMO010000073.1:0-12430 GCA_964554015.1 uncultured bacterium | reverse complement strand
CAGGTGCGGTTTCACTGAACTAAAAGGAATATCGGGGATTCTGCCGCAGATATGCTGTCGATCCGGGATACAGGGCAGCAGTGTGTTCTTTCCGGAATCGTTTCCCCAGGGTGGTTATAAGAAGAGATAGGCATTCCGTTCTTCAAGCATTTTCATAAGGAAACAGAGTATGACTGCTCATAACAAAAAAAATTATTCTAAACCTGCTGATATTGCAGTTATTGGGATGTCGGGGCGGTTTCCGGGGGCGGAAAACACCGAGGAATTCTGGAAGAATCTGGTGCAGGGGAAAGAGACCATTTCCTTTTTTTCCAACAAGGAACTGCGGGAAGCCGGGATTCAGCCTTCTGAATATAAAAATCCCAGATATGTCAAGGCCAAAGGAATAATTAAGAATACTGATCAGTTTGATGCCGATTTTTTCGGTTATCCGCCCAAGGAAGCCGAAAAAATGGACCCTCAGTTCCGATTGCTGCATGAATGCTGCTGGGAAGCTTTGGAAAAGGCCGGGTATGTGTCGGAGTCCTGTCCGGATATTATCGGACTGTATCTGGGAGCCAATGAAAACCAGGAATGGCTTCGCAGGGTAGTGGCGCAGACCAGCAATGCCACGGAATTTTACGATGCTTTTGTGCTTAATCAGCGAGACTACATTGCCACCCGCATTTCTTACAAGCTGGATTTGAAGGGGCCCAGCTTCACCCTTCTTTCCGCCTGTTCGACTTCTCTAGTAGCGGTTCATCTGGCCTGCCAGGGAATCAGAAACGGCAGTTGCAGTATGGCTTTGGCCGGGGGAGTGTCCTTGTCCTATCCGCCCAAAAGCGGCTATCTGCATCAGGAAGGATTCATGGTTTCCTCTGATGGCCACTGCCGTTCTTTTGATGCCCAGGCGGACGGTACTGTCTTCGGAGACGGAGCCGGGGTGGTGGTGCTTAAGCCTCTGGAAAAAGCTCTTGAGGATAAGGATACAGTATATGCGATAATAAAGGGATCGGCCATCAATAATGACGGCAACGGAAAAGCCGGATTCACCGCACCCAGTCAGGAGGGACAAGCGCGGGTGATCCGGGCAGCCCTTAAGCAGGCGGGGTTCCAGCCTGACAGCATCACCTATATTGAAACCCACGGAACCGGAACCCTGCTGGGAGATCCCATAGAGTTTGAGGCCCTGAAGCAGGTCTTTGGGCCCTCTAATGAGCATACCTGCTTTTTAGGTTCGGTAAAGACCAATGTGGGCCATCTCAATATTGCAGCCGGGATTTCAGCTTTTATAAAGACAGTCCTGTGCCTATACCATAAAACCATACCCCCCACCCTTCATTTTACTCGGTCCAATCCCCATATGGATCTGGAAAACAGTCCCTTTAACATAAACACCCGGCTGCAGAAATGGTCCGCTGGACAATATCCCCGTCGGGCAGGAGTGAGTGCCTTTGGATTTGGAGGGACTAATGCGCACCTGGTACTGGAGGAAGCGCCCCGGCAGAAATCATCTAAAAAATTACGTTCTGGTAATCTTTTTTTGCTTTCTGCCCACACTCCCCAGTCCCTGCAGGTCATGGCCCGCAATCTCAGCCGGGATCTTCGGGAAAATAAAAATATCAATCTGCTGGATGCTGCCTATACCCTGACCCAGGGGCGCAGGCATTTTTCTCTGCGCCGGGCGGTGGCAGGTGAAAGCAGAGAGCAGGTACTGGCAAAACTTCAGGAAATCAGCTCTCCGGTTAAAGCGGATCCGTCCCCGGAAATGGTGTTTATGTTTCCGGGCCAGGGAGCCCAGCATATCAACATGGGGCGGCAGCTGTATGAGACCGAACCGGAATTCAGGCAAGCAGTGGATTACTGTTCCCGAATTTTACAGCCACATCTTGATCTGGATATCAGGAAGATTATGTATCCCTCCGGGGAAGACCAAGCCCGGGCAGCCGAGCAGATCAAACAAACCCGGATTGCCCAACCTGCGGTTTTTGTCATATCCTATGCCCTGACCCGACTCTGGAAATCATGGGGAATAATCCCCCGGGCGGTCATAGGTCACAGTGTGGGAGAGTGTGCGGCTGCCTGTGTTGCCGGAGTTTTGAAGGTGGAAGAGAGCCTGGCCTTTTTAGTCAGAAGAGGAGAACTCATGCAGGAGCTTCCTCCCGGAGGTATGCTGGCTGTATCCCTTTCGGAGAAGGATATCCTTCCCCTGCTGGGAGAGCACATTTCTCTGGCTGCAGTTAACGCTCCTCATCTGACCGTTATTTCCGGCCCCCGGAAGGCACTGGAATTGATTAGAAAGAGACTGCGCCAGCAGGACACAGCCAGTATCCCTCCGGGGAAGACCAAGTCCGGGCAGCCGAGCAGATCAAACAAACCCGGATTGCCCAACCTGCGGTTTTTGTCATATCCTATGCCCTGACCCGACTCTGGAAATCATGGGGAATAATCCCCCGGGCGGTCATAGGTCACAGTGTGGGAGAGTGTGCGGCTGCCTGTGTTGCCGGAGTTTTGAAGGTGGAAGAGAGCCTGGCCTTTTTAGTCAGAAGAGGAGAACTCATGCAGGAGCTTCCTCCCGGAGGTATGCTGGCTGTATCCCTTTCGGAGAAGGATATCCTTCCCCTGCTGGGAGAGCACATTTCTCTGGCTGCAGTTAACGCTCCTCATCTGACCGTTATTTCCGGCCCCCGGAAGGCACTGGAATTGATTAGAAAGAGACTGCGCCAGCAGGGCACAGCCAGCCGTTATCTTTCCACCTCTCATGCCTTTCATTCCTCTATGATGGATAGGGTACTGGATTCATTCACCCGGATCTGTGATAGCTATACACTCCACGATCCCCGCATACCCATGATGTCAACTGTTACCGGGGACTGGATTGGAAAGGGGGAAATCATCTCGCCGGATTACTGGATTAAAAATATCCGTAATCCGGTTCTCTTTTCCCCGGCCATGCGAAAGCTTCTCCAGGAGAATAAAAAGATTTTTCTGGAAGTGGGCCCGGGAAAAACCTTAACCAACCTGGCTCGCCTGCATGTTCCCAGGACACAGGGAAATACGGTTTTTTCTTCCCTGCCTCATTCCGGAGAAAAACACAAGGATGATTTTTTCCTCCTGCAGACCCTGGGAAAACTCTGGGAAACAGGAATGCGTCCGGACTGGGATTCCTTTTATACTCCGGTAAAACCCCGGAGAATACCTCTCTCCACCTATGCCTTTGATCGTCAGTCCTTCTGGCTGGGATCAAATATACCTATGGGATTAGCCTTCCATCCCCAAGCCTTGCTGGATCGGAAAATTTCCGATCCGGCGGATTGGTTTTGGATTCCTTCCTGGAAGCGCTCCCTGATTCCCTATTCGGTCAATCATAAAAAAACCACCCGCATCTGCTCGCTTATTTTTATGGATACCTGCGGGCTGGGATCCCGTATTGCCCGCAAGCTAAGAGCTGAAGGGCAGGAAGTGATCACCCTCTGGCAAGGGAAAACCTTTGAAATTAAAGGAAAAAATTCCTATGTGGTGAATCCCAAAAAACTTGCTGACTACAATGCCTTCAGTAAAGAACTGGAGAAAAAAGAGAAAATCCCGGGTAAAATCATTCACCTCTGGAATGTAACCGGCGGTAAAGAACCCGGTTTCAAAAATCCTTTGGCCCGGGCAGATTATTTTCAAAATCTGGGTTTTTTCAGTCTTTTATATATAGCTCAGAGTATGGGTAAGGTAAACATTCCCCAAGAGGTTCATCTTTATGTGGTTTCTGATCATCTGCAGGAAGTGAATGGATCGGAAACCATCATACCGGAAAAGGCCCCGCTTCTGGGTCCGGTAAAGGTAATTCCCCAGGAGTATCCCAATGTTAAATGCTGTAATCTGGATGTGGAGTTTGATCCCGAAACTCCCGGCGACCTGAACCGGGTTACCGATCAACTCCTGGCTGAAATCAGGGCGGATATTCCTGAGGTCATGGTAGCCTTTCGGGGGGATCAACGCTGGATTCATTCCTATGAGAAGGTACGGCTGGAGAAAAATCTGCGTTCCCGGTTTTCACCTCAAAAAGGGGGAACCTACCTGATAACCGGGGGATTGGGAGGCATGGGACTGGTAATGGCAAAATATCTAAGCAGGACAGAAGCAGTCAAGCTTATTCTTACTACCAGAAAATCCTTTCCTTCCCGGACAAAATGGGAAACCTGGATAGATAATCACCGGGTTCGGGATCTCATCAGCCGGCAAATCAAAAGGCTGAAAAAATTGGAAGAAGGGGGTACCCGTATACGGGTGGTGTCAGCAGATGTTACGGATCGGGAAAAAACGAAAAGGGAGCTGGAAAGAGCGGAAAAATTACTGGGACCAATAAAGGGAGTTATCCATGCCGCCGGGTTGCCCGGAGAAGGGATTATGCAGCTTAAAAAGCCCGGAGCAGCCCGAAAAATTTTGGCGCCTAAAATTCAGGGCACCCTGATTCTGAGTGAACTTCTGCGTTCTCACCGGCTGGAATTTTTTATTCTCTGTTCCTCGGTGGCTTCGGTGCTGGGAGGTATCGGACTGGGTGATTACTGTGCAGCCAATGCTTTTCTGGATGCCTTTGCCCTCCGGCATAAGAGGCGCCGGAATCAGAATATTATTTCCATTAACTGGGATATGTGGGGTCAGGTGGGCATGGGACTCAAGACTCAGATGCCCCAGGAACTTAAAGAATGGTTTGAACGGGAACTGCGCAACGGGATAACTTCCGCGGAGGGAGTGGATGCTTTCCGGAGAATTGTGGGCTGGTCCGGTTATCCCAATATCGTGGTGTCCACCCGGGATCTGCAGGCCCGCGTTGATCTCTGGCTGAGACGGGCCCTGATAAAGCAAAAGGAAAAGGCGCTGAAAGAGAACAGCCGCACCAAGTATTCCCGTCCTCACCTTACTACCGAATATGCCAGACCCGCGACCGAGGTGGAAGAGAAGGTGGCCCGGATATGGGGAAATTTGTTCGGCATAGACAAGGTGGGGAGAACGGATAATTTTTATGAACTGGGGGGACATTCTCTTCTGGCCACTACTCTTCTGAGCGAACTGCGTAAGATATTCGGATCCTCCATTTCTATCCGGGATGTAATGGATAATCCCACCGTATCCGAACTCAGTCTGCTCATAGAAAAATATCAAAAATCCAACCAATCAGATACTCATGGCAGTGCTTGACTGGCATTATCTCCTTCTCGCCCTGGCGGGAGGAATACTTGGAGCAGGGCTGGGAGCCCTGCCCTCTTTTATTCTTTGCGGTATATTTTTTATAATCGGTACAGTAATTTTTTGGATTACCGGGGATCAGTCATTTAATAGTATGATTACCTGGGGACCGGTGATTGGTCCGCACACCGCTTTTGCCGGAGGCATTGCCGCAGCTGCCTATGCTGCCCGCAGGGACAGGCTGGAGAGCGGACGGAATATCCTGAAACCTTTATATTCTCTGAAATCTATTTCTGTTTTTTTAGTGGGAGCGCTATTCGGTCTTCTGGGTCTGATTTTTACCTGGGTAGCCACCCTTATTCCGACTGGGCAGGGAATATCCTGGGTTAATCCAATTGCTCTGTCCATTACCCTGAATGGAATGCTTACCCGTCTTATATTAGGAAAAACCGGACTTCTGGGGTACCGGGCTGAAAAACAGTCACTCTGGATTCCCGCCCCGGAGGAAAATACTCCGCCCTGGCATATACCTCCTTTCACTCTCCTGCTGGTGTCATTGGGACTCAGTGTGCCCACAGCATTCCTGGCCCTGTACCTGCCTTGGATTTCCGGTTTACTTTTCGGTCTGGCAGCAGTTTCTCTTATCCTGATTGTCTTCGGATTCAGGATACCGGTGGTGCTGCATATCATTCTTGCTACCCAGCTGGTTACAACTGCAACCGGAAATATAGGGTGGGGAGTGAGTTTCGGTGTACTTGCCGCTCTGCTGGCAGATATCTTTGTCTGCCTTTTTCTGGACCGGGGTGACACCCATATCGATCCGGCGGCGCTGGCCCTAACCGTGATTTATTCATTGTACCCACTTCTTTTTTATCTGGGAGTGTTTCAACTCGATTATATCTGGTCAGTGCTGGCAGTGGCAGCAGTAACCACCGGAGGGTATGTGCTTCTGGCAGGTTTGAAAAGATAAAACCAGGAAAAAGGATAAAATTAAGAAAAAATACAAAATAAAAAAGAAAAAATCACAATAATCAAATAGCAAGTCAAAAAAACAAAAGGAATTATGGAAGAGTGGAATGAGGGAATGTTGGTCGATTGAATAAGGTTGTTGGATTTATAAAATCATTAATCCACTATTCCAGTATTCCATAAATCCAATGCCTTGGTGCTTATGATTTGAGATTTTATTAAATCCATTATTCCAATATTCCACCCTTCCATTTGTTTTTATATCAAATTTTTATTATATTTTTGAATTCTTTATTAAGATAAATTTCTATGAGGGTAAATGTATACATATATATACGCAGGTGTATGATTAATCATAACTATTGTTTTAAAAGTATTTTTTTGGACCTTTATTCTTATATAGTATCAAATATTTGATAATAATATTCTTATAATCCTTATTAATTTAAACAGGTAACTATGATAATCCCTGGCATGCAACTTGTATATAACAACATCATAAAAATAATACAATAAATTAAAGAAAGGAAGATTCAGATATTTGGGGAGAAAAACTTAATACTGAGATACATGATTAATAAATCTGCTTTGCAATAATTAGAAAGGAGAATGAAATGAGATTCAAAGACATAATGAAAATAGCGGTTGCCATAATTATGGTTTCTTGGTTAATGGGATGTGCATCCAGTAATTTCAATTATTTTGAAGATGGGAAACCTTTGGGAAAGGGCAATGTTTCCCAGGGGTGCGGAATATGTATCGTACCCAGTATTGATTACAGTCTGGTCAATGATACCATTCCCTCTCCGGAGGTGGATATTGGTTCAGAATTTACTACGGCTCCCCTGGTTACTTTCCATATTAAAAAAGGATTAAGTGAACACCTGGATGTAGGAGGAGGAATCGGATTGGGTATATTTTCGGTAAATCTCAGGGTGTTTTCAAAATTTTCTTTACTGAAAAAAGAGAATAATTTTGGGATAGGTCTAATACCCGCAGTGAATTTTTCTTTTACTCCTGATTCGATATTTGGCTTTATGGATGTGTCCCATCGAGTTACCAATCTTAATTTTTATCTCTCCTTACCTGTCAGTTACGATGTGAGTAAACATTTTTCCTTGATAGCAAGACCCTTTTATGGATTTGAACACTCCTGGGTATCTCTGGAAGATGAGGAGGACAAAAAATATAATAAAACCCTGGGATTTGAAGGGCAGGGTATTGCCCTGGGAATGAAGTTCAAATTCAAGAATCCGGATCAATATATCTATCCTGAATTTGCTATTATATCTTATGATCAGGGCTGTCATTATGCTCCCATTGTAGGCGTTAATGTAACAGGATTTTTTTAATTCTTAATGGTCGTGTATAATTTAAAAAAAAAGGGAGAAGATATTATGAAAACAAAAACAATTATAATCATCTGTCTATTAATTTCCATATTGATAGGATGTAATAAAAATCCCGTAGAACCCGATTTTATTGAAAAGCATATACCCTGGTCTATGATAGATGGTAAAATCGCCTACTCACGAACAACTATCAATGGTGACCTTACAGGATATTTATACATCATTAATGGCCAGAGGGAAAAAGTAGAACTGGTGAAAGAGAGTAATGATTATATGTTTGCAGATCTGGTCTGGTCACATGATGGGAATAAAATTATCCATTCGGATTTCGACTTAGATACTTATAATTGGCAGCTGTATCAAATCAATTCGGATGGAAGTAATCATACTGTTATTTATTCAGTCGATGCTCATAACAATTATCCGTCCTGTTCAAATGATGGCAGATTGGCTTATTGGGTAAATGGATTTTATAATAATCATTGGAATGCTTATGAAATATTTATAGATAATGAATCTTTCTTTAGTCAATCACGTTGTGACCAGACAAGGCCGGCCTGGTCTCCTGACGGACAATACCTTGTCATATCCATATGGGATTCAACTTCTCAAGGGGCGTTATATAAAGTGAATGTGGATGACAAATCCAGTATTCCTTTGATTCAAGGAAGTGGTTTTGATTCGCTGGGAGTCAGTGAAGAGATATTCCATGATCCAATTTTTTCCCCGGATGGAAGTAAAATTGCCTTCACTAAATGGGGGCCAGATTATTCTGAGATATGGGTTATGGATGCTGATGGTTCCAACCCTACTCAATTAACCAGTGGATATCAGGATAGTTATCCGGCCTGGTCACCTGACGGCAGTAAAATTGCTTTTAACAGGAGTTGGCATATCTATATAATGAATGCAGATGGCAGCGAGATCACTCAGGTGACCCAGGAGGAAGGGGAGTATCCAACCTGGATTAATTAATTGTGATTTATATTTTTTTATAATCTTAGGCTAAGAAAAGGGAGTTGGTTAAATAATCAAATTAAAAACAAGGAGGAAAATCATGAAGAATTCATTTTTCAAGACATTGGTTGCAGGCATTCTATTCAGTGTACTGGTCAATTGTGTCAGGGCCCAGACTTTTCTTTTTCAGGGATTACCCCAACAAAAGCCCCAGATCGGTCTGAGATTCATGCGACCTGATTTTAAGTACGGTTCAGACTTATCAACCCTTTCGGGTATCTATGACTTATCCGTAAATATTCCCCTTAACCAGAAATTAAATTTAGTGGGTTCCATTCCTTATATGACCTTTAAATTTGAGAATTTTAGCGAAAGCGGAGTGGGTAATATTTTTATCGGTCTGCAAACCCACAGCGGTTTTAATAAACGGAAAAGTTCCGCTGGTTCTTTTGGATTATACCTGCCCACATCTGGAGAAGACATTTGTGGATTGTTTGGCGCTTATACCCATTTTGTTGATTATGCCAAGTATGTTACTGATCTGCTTACTTTTTATGGAAACTACTCCTATGTAAATCGTACACCAAAAGGATTTCGCCTGGGACTGGAGATAGGACCGAATTTAGTGATTCCGACCGGTGATGGAGGTGATACAGATTTTCTTATCCATTACGGATTTACATTTGGTTTCCAGGATGAGAATTTTGCGGTTCTGAGCGAGTTAATGGGATTGGTTATAATTACCGAAGAAGCCGATGATTTTGGGGATCGTTTCCTTCATTCCCTTGATTTCGGTTTTACATATTTACGATATAATGTCAAACCCGGAATATTCTATAAGTTATATCTCAAGGAGGATTTTAGTGATATAGTGGAAGGAGTTCTGGGTATTAAGGTTGATGTAACCGTAGATTAATCTAAATCTAAGAAATTAAGAGGTTGATATTTTGTTTATATAATCAACCAATAATTTTAAAAATATTAAAAATTAAGGGAGTTCTGTTATAAAAAAACACCTATGGTTTTGCTTTAACAGAACTCCCGATAAGAAATTGTCCCTGCCTTGGAAAAAATATATAATTTATTTTCTGATTAATTTTTAATCTTTACCCCATATGGGATCACTGCCGAACCGTTCCAGCCACCACTCTTCTCCGGGCAGGTGGTTTTTAATTTCATCCCGGGAAAAGGAAAATTTGTAGTGGGTGCAGTAGTTAAAAATGATATCATAGGCCCGGGTTATCTTCCGGGTCATTTCCTGGCATTTATCCTTATCCTCTTTACAGGTATCCGGATGCCATTTGATGATGAGTGCTTTATAATTGGATTTGATCTCTTTCATGGTGGCCCGCTCCGGGAGCTGGAGTGTTTTTCTGGCTTCGGCAATTTTTTGATATTGATTCATTTTTCTTCCCGTTTTTTATTTTTTTCTGCCCCTGATTACGGCAAAGGAACCTTTTCCATACCCGGTCTGCACCGGTTCGTTTTCCGGCACCTCCGGCAGGTCATGAAAAATAGTCTGCCGGAATTCAAAGTCGGTAAAACCGGTGTCTTTCATTATCTTTTCAATTTCCTCTACCGAATAAAAAGTGGCTTCCCGGTAAAATACACTGCTTTCTTTATGCTTTTCATACTTTTTGCCCAGGGAGCTGTTGCGGTCCACCAGGCCGACAATACACCTTCCCCCTGTTGCTAAGACCCGGAAAATTTCTTTAAAGGTCTGGTAAATATCATCCACAAAGCAGACCGTGGTGACTATGAGTACAGATTGGAATACTGCATTTTTGAAGGGGAGATGTTCGGCAATTCCCTCCACAATTGTAATTCCTTTTTTTTGAGCAACTTTACTCATCTGAGGTGAGGGTTCCAGGCCGGTTGTAATTCCCAGGGGAGCGGCAAACCTTCCTGTACCCACTCCTATTTCCAGACTGTCTTTTCTCTCCGGTAAAAAATTTTCTACTGCCTTTAATTCCGCCTGATAGGCCTGGCGGTGTTTTTGGAACCACTGCTCATATCGGGCAGTGTGTTTCTGAAAAGGTTCTATTCTGGGCATATATTTGATCTTTTTTTATTTTTATGTTACAGTTAATTGATAATAGTTTTTTTGCCTGGAACTGACTAAGAAGTTCCTTCCCTAAACCTGTCATTCCGTACTTTGATCCGGAATCTCCTTGAGAAATAAGGCATTATTAAAATTATATATTTATAATTATTTAAATGCTGACTTTTTAGTCACCTTCAGAAATTTAACCATTGTTAATTTATTATTTTTTTAAACAGTACAACATTTTATTGATCCTGTCTGGACTTGGTTCTTTCTTTCCTCCATTCCTTCTCGGATTCGGGAGGAGGTTCAGATGTACTTTTTTCCACCAGGTGCAGCGCCTGAGTGGGGCAGGTGGATACGCAGAGTCCGCAGCCCAGGCATTTATCCGTCTTTACCTCACATATCTCATCTACAAGACTGAGGGCCTGAAACTGGCACCTTTCCAGGCAGGTGCCGCATCCGCTGCAGAGAGAGGCCTCAACCGCTGCCTGGAATTCGGAGCCGGCCACTGCCTGGGGGCTGCCGTATTCAATCATGCCCCGCAGCACTCCGCAGCAGCAGGAACAGCAGTTGCAGATATAGTCCACTCCTTCCTGGATATTATTCACGGAATGGATGAGTCCCTCCTGTTCCGCCTGTTCCAGGATGTCCAGGGCTTCCTCTTTAGTTAGGGCCCGGATGGAATCAATGCGGTCGAACTGACGGGGGCGGGAGGAAAAGACCAGGCAATTCTCCTTAGTGTGCCCGCATCCCTCTCCGATGAGTTCCTTCTGTACCCGGCAGATGCAGTTAAGCACTCCCCAGGATTTGCTGTTTTCAACATAGGTGGAGGCCCGCTGGTAGGGCATGACCCGGATATTGACCGGAATGGTTTTTTCTATGGGAATTATTCTTTGCACCGAAGGCTTCAGGGTCATTATTTTATGGGCAGCCTGGCGGTAGTAATCCTCGAAAAGCCGGGCAAATTCTGCGTCTATCTGGGCATTCTGGTTTTCATAGAAGCCGACAATGAAGGGGATGAGCTTGAAATTAAAGCCACCTTTTCCCCGCTCGATCCCTATCAGCCCTTTCTTTACCATGTCCTTCAGGGTCGTATATACCTCACCCTTTTCCCGGCCCAGCCTCCCGGCAATAACCTCCGGGGATTCCGGTTCCAGGCTCATAGCACAGGCGATTTCCGCCTGTTCGGTTGTAAACAGCTTGGCCAAAATTTTCAGCTCCACCCCGCTGTCCGTAGCCGGGAATCCGTTGGGGATCTTATCCAGTTGTTCGGCAAGCTGTTTATAAATTTTATTCATGATTTTCTCTTATGATTTTTTGATGATGTTTTATTTTTCGGAACAGGAATAATGTATAATGATAACATCTGCAGCTGATAATGTCAACTGGTTTTTGGATTAATATTTTTTCTTGACATTGCGGGACTAAATTAGTATAATTTATCGTTAATACTTTGTTAGTAATTAATTAAAAGATTGTTGTGGATTTTTTAAATAAGGTATTCATACAGCAATAAATAAATTCCTTAATTTATATATATAATGATCTATTATTGTAAATAATTTTTTTAAAGGGTTAGGCTTGGCCGGTGAATAAATGATTTATACTATTAATGAGTTCAATAAAAAATATCGTATAACAAATCATCATCGACAATTATTCTGGATTTGTTTATCAATACGTATCAAGGAAACCAACATTAAAACAATAATTTTTTTACTATTTCTTTTTATATCGCAATCTGTATTCAGCCAAAACGCTTTTATAGCTGTTGTTAAAGATGCCAAATCCCATGCCCCACTTATTGGAACAAATGTTTTTTTTGACTCTCTTGAAATTGGGGGTACCACTGATACTAATGGAAAAGTAAAAATTACTAACATTCCCGACGGTACATTTACAATTCATTTTTCTTATATTGGCTATCGAATGTTGAAATTCAATATAA
>CAZKMO010000072.1:14407-16075 GCA_964554015.1 uncultured bacterium | reverse complement strand
CCTATTATAATCGGATCTATTGCTTTATAATCAATCCAGTCCGGTGCCTTTTTCATCTTTTCGATTCTTTGTAACTGATCCTTAACCAATTGTGTAAAATGATTACTGGCCTTTGTCAATAAATCATTTCCCATAAAAAACCTCCTTAATAAAAAAGATTAATATTATTTCTGTCTACTCATAAGAAATAAGGTATGATTACTAAAGAAAAAATTTATTTCTTCTTTGGCAGTTGCAACTGAATCCGAAGCATGAACACTATTTTTTCGTCCATCAATTCCTAAATCTCCCCGGATCGTTCCCTTCTCTGCTTTTGCAGAATCTGTAGCCCCTACCAACTGGCGTAATCTTTCTATGGCCCTGTCACATTCGAGTACAACCGGGACACAAGGCCCGGAACAAATATAATCACAAAGTTTTTTAAAAAATGGTTTCCCCTTATGAACAGCATAAAAAGATTCTGCCTCTTCTCTGGTTAAAAGTACCTTAGTCATGGCTACCACTTTTAAACCCTCTTCTTCTACTCTTCTAATAATCTCCCCAATTAAATTGCGCTCAACCGCATCAGGTTTGATATTCAATAGTGTTTGTTCAATCATATAACCTTCCGAAATTTGTTAATGTGTAATTTTATCCATTAATAATATTCATATATATTGTAACTATCTATGAATTCTGGTTCCTAGTTTTCCTTTTCTGGCCTCTGGTAGTCTATCGATTGATGTAATAAGAACTTCTTCTCCTCCGTTTTCCAGAAACTGAATGGCAGCTTCAATCTTGGGGCCCATGTTGCCAGGAGGAAAATGTCCCTGATTAAAGTATTGCCTTGCTTCTGCCGCAGACATGTCACTAATTTCCTGCTGTGAATTTGTTCCAAAATTTAAGGCTACTTTTTCTACTGAAGTCAAAATATATAATTGAGGAGCACCGATATCCAAAGCCAAAACAGCTGAAGCTTTATCTTTGTCTATGACTCCGTCAATGCCCTCATAGGTACCATCATCTTCAATATAAACAGGGATACCACCTCCTCCGCAGGCAATAATTATAATTCCCAATTCAACTAATTGTTTGATAGTCTTTTTTTCTACTATGGCAAGAGGATGCGGTGAGGGTACTACCCGTCTGTATCCACGATCAGCATCCTTTTTCATAATCCATCCTCGTTGCTTCTGAATGTTTTTAACTTCCTCCTTATTGGTATAAAAGGGACCAATAAATTTGGTTGGATTATGAATAGAAGGATCATTTCTATCCACGATTACCTGAGTAAGAATGGTGATAGCACTCTTGGTAATCCCCTTACGATATAACATATTCTGCAGGGACTGCTCAATCATATATCCCATTCCTCCTTCCGTATCAGCTACTAAAACGCCCAGAGGAATTGGTGGCAAGTATTCCCGAGTAGCTTCCACTCTTAATAAGGCATTTCCAACTTGAGGGCCATTACCATGGGTAATTATCACCTCATTACCTTCCGAGATCATTTCCACTATACTGACCAGACTCTTTCTGGTATTGGCGAACTGCTGGTAAATGTTTCCCTCTTCAGATTCCCGAGTGATAGCATTTCCACCTAAGGCAACCACAACTTTTTTATTTTTATAATGCGGTAAACTCATCCAAAATCTCTTGCAAGGTTGGTTTACCAATCTCTTGTAAACT
>CAZKMO010000072.1:0-14397 GCA_964554015.1 uncultured bacterium | reverse complement strand
ATATTGTACTCTGACTGAAGGTTGTTTACATTTAACCACCCTGGAAAGATCAATGGGAGTTCCTATAATCACTGTATCACAATCGACCGCATTTATAGTTTTTTGCAGATCTCTCACTTGATTTTCTCCATAACCCATAGCAGGCAAAAGAGGGCCGATTTCAGGATATTTTCTGAAAGTATCAGCAATTGATCCTTTTATCCAAGGTCGGGGATCAATAATTTCTGCGGCACCATACTTTTTAGCTGCCATAATTCCAGCCCCATACTGCATTCCGCCATGGGTTAAAGTCGGGCCATCCTCAATTACTAAAACCCTTTTACCCCGAATAGCATCTGGATTATTCACAGAAAGCGGAGAAGCAGCTTCAATCACTTTGGCCCCGGGATTAATTTTACCAATATTGGTTCGTATATGCTCAATGCCCTTCTTATCAGCAGTATCTATTTTATTTATTAGAATAACATCTGCAGCCCGAAAATTTGTCTCACCAGGATAATAGGTTATTTCATGACCTGGCCGATGAGGATCTACTACTACAATTAAAAGATTGGGTTTGTAAAAAGGAGTATCATTATTGCCACCATCCCAAAGAATAATATCTGCTTCTTTTTCTGCCTGTTCCAAGATAGCCTGATAATCAACTCCGGCATATACAATATTTCCAATATTCAGGTGCGGTTCATATTCTTCCATTTCTTCTATGGTACATTGGTGGCTTTTTAAATCCTCATATTTTTCAAAACGCTGTACCGCCTGCTGCCTAAGATTACCATAAGGCATTGGATGTCGAATCACAACTGTTTTTTTCCCTTTATTCTTTAATATCTGGCTAACTTTTCGAGTTGTCTGACTTTTCCCGCACCCTGTTCTAACCGCACATATAGCAATTACCGGCTTCACAGATGTAACCATGGTGGTATTATTCCCCATAAGTATAAAATCTGCTCCCGCCTTATTCACCAAAGCTGCCTTATGCCCAATGTATTCGTGGGAAACATCACTATAAGAAAAAACTACTTGATCAATATTTTCTTCAGTAATGAGAGAAGCAAGATTTTCTTCGGAGGTAATGGGAATGCCATTAGGATAAAGGCTACCAGCCAGTTCAGGAGGATATTTTCTTCCCTCGATATCCGGAATTTGGGTTGCAGTAAAGGCAATAACCTGGTAATCCTGGTCATTTCTGAAAACAATATTAAAATTATGAAAATCCCTTCCTGCTGCTCCCATTATCAATACACGTTTTTTCTTCATGTAAAATCTCCTAATATCTAAAATTCACAATTTTATGGACACCATTTATTGTACGAAATCTTTATAAAAATATTAGGAAATTTTTACTCAAATCCTTGTAAATATCTAAAATAAAGCTGTTTTCTGATATATCTTCGCATAATAAAAATAAAATATTATTTCCTTATTCCTTTTTAAACCCTCTTCTAAGATTAATTATACTTATTTCTGCTTACTGTTTCTTAAGGTCAAGTCAAAGACTTCATCCAAAGATTCTACTGGATAAAAAATAATTTTATTTTTGATATCTTCCGGAATTTTAGCAAGATCCTTTTCATTTTTTTTGGGTATTATTACCTGCTTAATGCCGGAACGGCTTGCAGCCAAGACCTTTTCTTTAATCCCGCCTACCGGAAGAATTTTACCTCGTAAAGTTATCTCTCCGGTCATGGCTATTTTATGATTAACCGGACGATTGGAGATCACGGAAGCTAGGGAAGTAGCCAAGGTTACCCCTGCAGAAGGACCATCTTTGGGAGTGGCTCCTTCCGGGATATGGATATGAATATCATGTTGCTTAAAAAAATCTTCCTTAATTTTTAATTTGTTCATATTTGATCTTATGTAGGAAAGCGCAGCATGAGCGGATTCCTTCATAACATCTCCCAGTTGTCCAGTGAGTTTGAGAATTTTACCCTCACCCTTCATTTTGGTAGATTCAACAAATAGAATCACTCCACCGGCCGAAGTCCAGGCTAAACCAGTAGCTACCCCCACTTCATCTTCTCTATTTGCAACTTCAGAAAAATACATTTTAGGGCCCAACAAATCGAGGATAGTCTTTGAATCGATGGTCATTTTTTCTACTTCACCTTCCACTATTTTTCTCGCTACCTTCCGACAACAATGTCCAATTTCTCTCTCTAAGTTTCTTAAGCCCGCCTCTCTGGTGTAGTCATTAATAATCTTTTTAAGTCCAGTATTGGTAAAACGGATTTGAGTTGTTTTTAATCCATTTGCCTCTCTCTGTCGAGGAACCAGAAATTTCTTGGCAATGTGTAATTTCTCTTCCTGGGTATACCCGGGAAGTCTGATAATTTCCATTCGATCTAAAAGCGGAGGAGGAATTGTTTCCGTAATATTAGCAGTGGTAATAAACATCACTTTGGAGAGGTCATAACTGACTTCCAAATAATGATCTGAAAAGGTATCATTCTGTTCTGGATCCAATACTTCCAGAAGCGCAGAAGCAGGATCACCCCGAAAATCCGTTCCTACTTTATCAATTTCATCCAGCATAAATACAGGATTACAGGAACCGGCTTTCTTAATTCCCTGAATGATCCGGCCTGGTAAAGAACCAATATAAGTTCTTCTATGCCCCCGTATTTCTGCTTCATCCCTGATTCCACCCAGGGAATAACGGACAAATTTTCTTCCCATGGCTCTGGCAATTGATTTACCCAAAGAGGTTTTTCCAACCCCGGGTGCTCCTACAAAACAAAGAATGGGACTGTGAGGACTTTCTTTTAATTTCTGGATAGAAAGAAATTCAAGTATTCGATCCTTCACATCTTCCAGATCATAATGATCTTCATCTAATACTTCTTTTGATTTTTTTAAATTAATATTATCATCCGTATATTCTTTCCAGGGAAGATCGGTTAACCATTCTATATAGGTTCTGGCTACGGTATACTCAGCAGCTTGAGGGGGCATTTTAGCCAGTCTGTCCAGTTCCTTGTTGGCTTGTTCCTTGGCCTCCCCAGACATCCCGGATTTTTTAATTTTCTCTTTATATTTTTCAACCTCTTCCGTACGTTCATCCTTCTCACCCAGTTCTTTACGGATAGCTTTTAACTGCTCTCTTAAAAAATACTCTTTCTGTCCCTCCTCAATTTTACTTTTTACTTCTGATTGAATCTTATCTCCTAATTTTAAAAGTTCGAGTTCTCTATTTAAATATATTAAAAGTTTCCCCAATCGTTCTTCCACATCAATTGTGGCCAGTATTTCCTGTCTATTTTCCACATCAATCTTAAGATTGGATGCTATTAAATCAGCAACCCGGCCAGGATTATCAATATCTGATACGACCGAAGCTAATTCATCTGGTATAAAGGGGGATAAATTAATAATCTGCTGAAAAACATCGGTCACTTCCCTAACTAAAGCTTCTGTTCTTACAGATTTTGAAGGAGGTTTTTCTTCAATAACCTCCACTTTAGCTTTAAGGTAGACATCTCCTTCGATTAACTCTTTTAATCGTATTCTTGCTAATCCTTGTATCATTAAACCCATATTACCATCAGACACCCGGAACATTTTTAGAATTAGAATTGCTGTACCTACATCATAAAGATGCAATCCTTTATCCTTTTCATTAGATTTTCTGGCAAAAATACCAATGATTTTTCTTTGACTTAATACTTCATTAATCATTGCCATCTGTTCTTCATCCGAGATAACCAAAGGTGCAACAACATAAGGAAAGATTAATATATTTTTTAAGGGTAAAATCGGTATCTCTTCAGGTACGGCAGGACTATTTTTAAATTCTCCTGGTTGATGTATTATACTATTTTTATTATTATCCATATATTATCCATATATTATTATCATGTGATTTCAATATTGAATTTATTTCGAAATTTATATTTTTTCTTGGGAAGTCGAATTTCCAGGAAACCATCTTCATAATCTGCAGATAATTTATCTATTTCAACTTCTCCAGTAATATTTATTCTTCTTTCAAAGGGTCCATAATTTATTTCCATCTTATGATAATGACGTTTCTCTTTCGATGGTATAACCTGTCTCACCCCTCTAATATACAGTAAATTATCCTTATAAGTAATGGACACATCGTTTGGCTTTATAAGACCTAATTCCACAATAACCACATATTCGGATTCGGTTTCGTACACATCTATTTGTGGTTTCCAGCATACTTCTTTTTTATAAATTGAAGGAAAGGAAGTTCCAAAAAAATTTGAGAAAAAGAATTCGGTCTCATCATCATAGGACCCAAATAAATCAAGTAATTTAAAATTCTTATTATTTTTTTTCATAATATACACCTATACATTATCAATTTACTATCAATAAATGTTAAGTTAATTAAATAATACTCATTAAAAATTACAAAATCAAGAAGAAAATGTAGGTGTTCATGAATATTAATCAACTTCTAACCTTTTCTAAAAAATAAATTTACATCACTTGTCAAAATTTAGAATTACCTGTAAACATTATCCAGAAATATTAGGCTATTAGAATAAAATTAATAATTCCTGAACAGAAAAGTTATAAAAATCATTAAATTAAGATAGATTTTTATATCTAAAAATTTTAGTCAAAGGAAAGATTATTAGCAGTTATAAAGTTTTAAGTGAAAAATTTGAGGTATTATTATTTTTATTGGTATTTATAAAATAGTATATATTAAATTATACTAATCAGCTTTCTGTTCCCTTTTTTATGAAATTTAACTTCACCATCTTTCCTGGCAAACAGAGTATCGTCCCCACCTTTACCCACATTAATTCCGGGATGATATTTAGTTCCTCTCTGCCTTACCAAAATACTTCCTGCTTTAACTACATGTCCGTCATACCTTTTAATTCCTAAAAATTTTGGCTTGCTGTCTCTTCCGTTTTGAGAACTGCCAACCCCTTTTTTATGTGCCATTATATATACCCTCTAGGTTAATATTACTTCTTTGATTTACTAACTTTCTTGCTTACAGAGCTCTTCTTTGATTTTGCCCTGCCTTTGGATTGAGCTTTACCGACTGATGAACTTGATTTCTTTTTAATAGCGGTCTTTTTATTTTCCGAACTCTTTTTTTGTTTAGTTTGCTTCTTAGCTTTATCCTTATTCTTTTTTGCGGCAGCAGTATCTTTTTTCTTGTCCATACTTGAATTTTTCTGAGATGACGATTCAGGTTTTGGCTTGGCTGGAGTTGTATTTTTAGCCCGAGCGGCCTTTACTTCTGTCTTTTTCTCGGATTCTGAAATTGTTTTCTTTTTTGGTTTTGTTGTTTTAGTAGCAGAAGTTGTTTTTTTAGCTATACCTGGTATATCAATTGATTTAATGGTTATTTCAGTATAATCCTGTCTGTGTCCTTTAGAAACTCGATATTTTTTTCTTTTCTTTTTCTTAAATACTTTAATTTTTTTGGCTTTTCCATGAGTAAGAATTTCAGCTTTAACTACTGCATTGGTTACTATAGGTTTTCCTATTTTAATGTTGTTATCATCTACATAAAGCAATACTTCTTTTATATCTATTACCTTACCAACTTCAACATCAATTTTTGATACTTTAATTTTCTGATTTTCCATCACTTTCCACTGGTGACCACCTACTTCAACAATAGCATACATTTATTAAATAACCTCCTCTATTTTTCTCTAAATTTTGATGTAAATATAAGAATTTTATAGTATGAAGTCAAGACTAATTTAATTTTTTACCAATTAAAATATCTTCTTCTTGACATTTAACTATTAAACTATTACAATATATAAATTTTACTTCACTATTTAAGGTGAGAAGTCAGCGCAAATAAATGATATAAAAACAAATAAAAATAGATGAATGTCTTATATTGTCCATAAATATTTTAATTAATAAAATTTATAAAATTATAATCTAATTATGAAATGTAAAGATTTAGGATTTACTGATTGGTTTCAAGAAAAATATAAAGAGTTTCAGCAACCGGGCTACAGTATTGCCCGGATAGTTGCGGTAAACAAAGACAACTTTTTAATCAGAAACCCAAAATCAGAAATTCCTGCAGAAGTAACAGGAAAAATTCTATTCGGGGCTGAATCAAATCTTGATTTACCTTGTGTGGGTGATTGGGTTCAGGTCAAATATTATAATAATCATACTTTAGCCATTATCCATCAGGTGTTACCGAGGAAATCCCTTCTAAAAAGAAAAACAGCGGGTAAAAGAATTGAATATCAACCCATAGCTGCTAATATCGACACTGCTTTTATTATACAATCAGTTGATAATAATTTTAACTTACCAAGACTTGAACGGTATTTAGTAATGGTTAACGAAAGTAATATTTCTCCTGTACTATTACTTAGTAAAAGTGATTTACTTTCAAATCACACAATAAATCAGCGGATTATGGAAGTTACACAATCCAATCCTCACTATAAAATCCTTGCTTTCAGCAATAAAACTGAACAAGGTTTAGACGAAATTAAAAGTATTTTAAAAACGGGAGTCACCTATTGTCTTTTAGGATCCTCTGGGGTGGGAAAGACGACATTATTAAATAAATTAATTGGCAAAAATAGGTTTACTACCAGTGCGGTTCGGAAAAAAGACGGTAAGGGTATTCATGTTACAGCTCGCCGGCAATTAATACTTCTTGAGCAGGGTGGATTGATAATTGATAACCCCGGGATGAGAGAATTGGGTAATTTTGGCATTGAATCAGGAATTAAAGAGACATTTAATGATATTGTTGTACTCTCTAAACAGTGTCATTTTAAAAATTGTACTCATATTAATGAACCAGGATGTTCCGTGTTACAAGCAGTGGAAAAAGGAGAACTAAACAAAAAACGATATCAAAATTACTTAAAGATACGAAAAGAAGCAGAATATCATACTATGTCCTATTATGAAAAACGGCTAAAAGACAAAACCTTGGGAAAATTTTATAAAAAAGTAAAAAAATCTCTCAGGAAAAAATAACTCTCCGACTCAGTCGTTATCTAAAAAAAAATAATACCCGAGGGAGGGAAAATTAAAAAAATCTGGGCCGGTATTAAAAGATAAAGCTAAACTATCTAAAAACTGCTAACTAATCCTACATGTACTTTCCCCTCCATAAAAGAATCACCTGCTCCCAATCCATAATCTATACCAATCATGCCAACTTTGGTTTCCAGACGAATACCAAAACCATAGCCAATTTTATACCCTTGTATTTTTTTTCCACTTTCCTCTTTCCTTTGGTAAAAGCCAGAATCCATAAAAAGAAAAACTCGAGAATGATAACCCACAATGCTTCTGTATTCACAGTTCATCCAGGAAACTCGGGAACCGCTGAATTGATCTTCTTCATATCCCCTGACTGTGGTTGCACCTCCGAATCTAATCTGATCAGCAATGTTCACATACTGATCTCCGGTTTTTATCTCTTTTCCGTGCAGCCCCAGATACAGCACCTGATGGCTGAAAAGAGGAAAAGCCACCTCTACTTCTACATCCAGTGATCTTGTATTTACTTTCTTTTTGATTTCATCTACTGAAGAAAAATAATCAGAAATAATGTTTCTCTTTTTACCCCAGGTAAAGGAAGTCTGATAATGAACACCTTTTTGAGGATTTAATAAATCATCAAAGGTACTATAATCAATACTTCCTCTGAGCTGCCAGGTATGTGACTCTGGAACATTATACCGCCTGCTGCCTATCGAATCTGGAAGTACTACTCTCTGTCCGGCCTGCAGTTGCATAAATAAGGATGCCCAAGGCTGATAACGGGCAGAAATATTCCAGTTTCTTTCCACATAAGTGGTATCTCTTATTTGTTGATGAATCCAGATCCCAGCATGCAAAGGAAAACCAAAAAGCCAGGGTTCTTGGTAACCAAACCGTATTGACTGAGAATATTCATCCTTTTTTTCCCAGAAAGCTTCTAAAAATCTTCCGGTACCGAAAAGATTCTTAAAGGTAAACTGCAGTCTTCCGGTAAAATATCCCTTAGCCTTGTCATTCTTGTCAGGTATATATCCCACAATACCATCCATGGTATTACCGGTTCCCTCCTCAACTTCAATTATGACCATAGCTTTATTTTGGTTAAATATAACGTGAGGTTTTTTTACTTTTTTAAAATATCCTGTTCTCTGCAGAACCTCCCGCAAAGAAAGTACATTTTTATGAGAATACATATCCCCTACTTTTAATCTTGATTCTCTGAATATAACATAATCCTTGGTCATGGAATTTCCAGAAATCCTAATCTCATCAATGTGTACCCGTTTTCCTTTATTAATGTATAAATCTACATTGACAAATATCCTCTTTTCTTTCTCATCTAAGGTCAAAGAGTTAATCTCCACTTCTGCCAAGGGATATCCGTTATCTTCCAGTATGTCCAACATGCCATCTATTTCCTTTTCCAGTATTTTGGTTGAAAATATATTTCCTTTTCCTATCATAAGGTTTCGATTGATCATTTTTTTAAGAGAACCTTCCACACCGGTAATTTTCACCACACCCCAGTAACTGCCCTTTCCTTCCCGAAGCCAAAAATCAAGATCTACAAATTGACTGTCAGATGAAAAATGAATTTGAAAAGAATCTATTCTGGTAAAAAAATAACCTCTTTGATTATACCAATGTATTAAGGTATCCCCTAAACTCTTTTCTGTTCTTTCCCCTAATTTATCCCCCGGTTCCCAGGATAGTACTTTAATCAGTTGCTCATCACTGAAATTTTTATTACCATGAAATTCTATCCTTCTCACCTCCGTGCCATTATTCTGGGCCTTTACGGTTATAAACTGTAATAATAACCCTAAAATTACCCAAAAAAGATTACTGTTTAAATTTCTTATTTTCAGTATATTGAGCATTCTTTTATCTACCTTCAATATATACTTTTTGAATCTTATAAACCTTATAGAATATTTCAAAAAAAGATCCTTACCTCTACCTTGCCGGTTTGATATATTCTCGTTCTCCACGGTTCACTCCTGCCTCGATAATTTAAGGTAGCCATCATATGTCCTGAAATCCGGTAGGTAAAAAATGCTGACCAACGTATGGTATTTCCAGGTTGATCACCTGATAACATCTCATAAGGTAAAACACTGGCTGCCGGTTCCGAGAATATCCTTCCCAACTCAACTTCTGTTTTTATATGTCCTCTTCCAGGAATGGCATACCGCATACTGGGTATTAAAAACAAAGAAGTTGCCTGTACAGCTGGATCAGAAGAAGTATTTTCAGCAGTTACATACTGGGTTTTCACCTTTAATTCTATTTTCTGTTCCGGCCGATAGGAAAGATCCAGCCACCAATCAGCAGCCGTGATATTACGATCCATTCTGGTTTTATCATCATAATCTTTTTCCTCTTTCCGATGCTTAAATTCAAACATTACCGCTATTTTCTCCGCCGGGTTCCCCTTGATGGTCAAACTTCTCTCACTATTTCTTCGTAGTACTCCCTGATCCAGAAGCTGATGATCTTCACTACTGTTGTTTTTATAGCGCAGTCTTACCATAAGACCATATTGGGTATGGTTGTATTCCAGATCCTGGAAAAAAGATAATCTGCCCAATACGGTCAAGCTGTCCTCCCCCCATTGGGGATTAAAAATAGATTGATTAACTTGTCTAAAATCTTTATTTTTTTCCTCTCTCTCGATTTTAAGAGTAGTTTTGGTATCAAGTGCACTTAAAAATTTTTTAAATCCCTTAGGATTATTAAAAATCCGATCACCTTTTAAACGTACATCACCTCCAATCTGAACTTCGTTTACCGGCAGAAATTTACCAGTCTGAATGTTTCTTAAGATAAGGTCTCCGTCTGCATCAGGAACCAGCTCCTGCAGATTTTCATCATATCTGTACATTCCCAATCCCCTGCCAACTTTAATTGTATCCCTGACCATTTCCGAAAGATGGGTAGAAGAAAATTTATAAAAAAATGTTCCTTCCAGGAATCTCTGCCAGGGAAAAAATTTCATTTTCATATCAGCCAGATCGGTAATTTTATCCTCAATTTGGGGATCCGCATACTTTCGGCTGTGATGAGTATACATAATTTCAGTAGAAACATCTTTACTGATTCTGGATCCAATCCTTATTTGGTTCGTATGGGATAAGGAATAATCCCCCATAACATTGTTTTGATATTTATCATCATCGCGAATGGTTCTGGAGATAGTACAATCAATAATTTTATTTTTAACAGATACTCCCCCCTGCCATTCCTGGAATCGAAATCCTGTATGTAAAGAATCATAGGTTATGGTCCGTCTGTTTTCCCCCAGATAGGCAATAAAAGGGCTTATTCCCCAGAAATCTCCTCTTAGATCTCCATTCTGCCGCAACCACCTTCCGGTGATAGAATCTTCCTGCTCTGTTTCAATTAACTCAACATAATAACTAAAATTGGGAAATTTATCTTGCTTAAGTTCAGTAAAGAATGATTTTCTATCCGAACTAAAGGAATTCCTTTTAAAAAGTCCGGTTTCACCTTTTAAGGTAAAGCCTGACCAGGGTTTGTAGACTCCCATCAGCTGACTAATATCTTCACTCCAGTATTCTCCCTCACTTGCACCCCACTTTCTCCCATGCTCAACTTCGGTAATTCTACCTAACGGTCTGAAATTATCTCCTATACTGCGAATCATTCCCTTAATTTCAAGGTTTCCCAGATTTTTTCTCTTTAGGGTAATATTTTTCTGATTTATAGATATAGTTGCACTCCTGGCAGTACCCAAATTGTTATTATCATCCTGAGATGAATAAAGATTCAGATCCAAACTGCTTATTCCAATCTCTCCCCCCAGATTACATCCCTTGCCCAAATCCATATCAAGGGCAATATCGGTCATCTGGTGACTTTGGGCTCTGGGTAATAAAATCAGGGGTAAATAGGCCCCTTTACCCGGTCCTTCATACCGGTAAATTCCATACCCTTGCAAGGAATAATCACCTTTGCCCTGCCCCACATAAGAAAATCGAACCTGAAAATCTCCTGATTCAGGTCCGGTATAGACATAAAAGCTGTATCCGGCTGAATCAATTTTTTGGTAACTGCCTTTATTTTTTCCCACATATTCGGCGCCGGTAGCTAAGGCTGAATCAGGCGAATCCCCGGCATTTTTCAAAATCTGCTTGTAGGTATCAGTCAATACTATATCCAGAGGATTATTTTTATCATCAACTTCACTGATAAAGGAAACATTCAATCCCAGATGATGGTTGAGAAGATTTAGATGGCCCACAGTACCATAAATCTGTTTCTGGAATTTCTGGGAGGAATACTCAAAATCAACTGTTATTCTGGAATCTTCGGTAATAAGACAGTGTCTGGTAAAGGTGATCTGCCCGTTACCGTATTCAATGGTATAGTCATTTTCCTCACCCCGGATTTTAGGTTCTCCGTCAATCCAGACTTTCTCTGTACCTGCCAGAATAATTATATCCAATTCTCCATTTTTACCGGTAAGCTGGTAGGGTCCTTGACTGCCCTCTTCCCCGGTAAAATGATTGGTAGTAAATTCTCCCTGGGTTGCAGCCGCCATAAATCTCAAGAATCCATAATCAGTATCGACTCTCCCTGTTACTCCTTTTATTTTTCTGGAATAGGATGAAAAATATGTCTCTCCGGATTCAAAGATAAAATCTCCCATGGTAGTACTGAATCCTTTAGTTTTAATATTGATAAAAACTTTATCAATCTCCTGTAGTTTCTGAGTATTCCCCTCCGGTTGTATGGGAAGATTTTGATCGGACAAAGAGGCAACTACCTCCACTGAAGGCAATATTTTTCCTGACAGCTGTATCCGCAGACCCGATTCCAGTCTCATTCCCTGGTTTGTTCCCAGAGTGATACCCCTAAAAATAGATCCACTCTTTTGAAGGTTTTCCGCCGCAAATTCTGTGGATCTCTCCCCAGACGCAAGAGTTATACTTTCTTTTACCGGTTTTACTTCCTGACTGGATAATGTATCCGTACTCTTCCAATGATGATAGGAAAGTTTTATATCCAGGGGAAGACTGTTATAATAGACAGTAATTATTCGAGTCGAATCAGGAGCTGTCCTGAATAATAATGTACCGCGGGTATAATCAATTTTGCAATCCTTCAGAAACAGTAAAGTATCCGGAGCAAAACGCAAGGTTCCGGGAATTATGAATTGGTGAGGCAAAACAAAAAAATTTTTTTTACCATCGCCTTGCAGCAGGTAACTATGATGAAACGTATACATATCAATTATACCCTGGGATAAAACAGCTCCCCATCCCAAAAGTAAAATAAATCCAATATAAACTCTGACCAGTCTCACTCTTCAGACTGTCCTTTATTAAAATTAATATGAAAAATATCGATTTTGCAGGCTGTTTTATCCAAAACAAAAATTTTATTCTGATGGGAACATACATCAACCGGGGCATTAAAGGTTTGACTGGTATACTTGTTTCGATCAATTTGAGTAATCAATTGACCGGAGAGATTAAAAATAAAAACAACTTTCTGATGATAATCGGTAACCATAAGATAATCGGAATCTAAATTGGCAATACCATAAGGAGCTTGTAGTATTCCTGCACCAATTTTACACATATAATTACCATAAATATCAAAACCCATTATTACTTTCTTTTCCAGATCGGATACGTATAATGACTTGCTGGCTACAATACACATTTTCCCGGGTTTGTACAGTCTTCCAACTCCGGCATCAAAATCAGCAAAACTTAACTGAGGTTCACCCTGAATATTTAACTTTAGAATTCTGATATTATCTCCATCCAGACAGAAAATTTCTCCCTGGTTGGAAATATTCACATCCAGAGGATAGCCCAGTTGTAAATCCCCGGGAACATCATCGGAAGTAAAAAATGAAGCTAAATAATTTAAATCTTTATCATAACGTTCTATGCGATGATTATTATAATCAGCAACATACACATCCAAACCGTTGGTCGCATCCAAGGAGACGGGTTGATCAAACTCTTCCTGACCCCATCCATATCCGCCCACTTCTTTAATGAACTCTCCCTGTATAGTTAATTTTTGAATTCTCTGATTACCCGTGTCAGCAATATAAATATTCCCCTCCGGACTCACCGAGATTCCATTGGGTTCATTAAACTGCAGCTTTCCCTCTCCTCGCTTCCCCCAGCTGGTTATATAGGTTATTACAATATTACTCCTGTTGACCTGGGAAACCAGCTTTAAAGGACAAAAATAAAATTGAACTAATAAAATAAATCCTATAATGATTTTCATAATACCCTCTCGGTTTAAGAAGCAGTTAATAGAAGATAGAAGTTAGTCCTCCTATTCCCATTCTCCCAAAATCTATCTTCTTTTTATCTTTTTTCTTTTGTCTTTTTTCTTCATATCTATTGACAGCTAATTATTTACCTCAATATTTACCCACATAAACTCTTGCTTTTAATATAAAAAAAATTTATCTTTATACCAATCTACAACTTTATGTCCGGTATAGAGAATGCGATTAAATAATCATCCCATATTAAATTTCAAAAAAAATAAAACCATTACCTTTACATTCAACGGAAAAACTATTAAGGCTCAGCAAGGCGATTCAATTGCTGCCGCTCTTCATAATGCTGGTATCAGAGTATTGAGTCACAGTCCCAGCTTGCAAAGACCGCGGGGATTTTTCTGTGCCATTGGTAAATGTTCATCCTGCATGATGCAGGTGAATGGTATTCCCAATGTAAAAACCTGTATGGTTAAGGCTGAACCAGGCATGGAGGTCAAAAGTCAGACCGGGTGGGGAAACCTTTATCCTCAAAAACCCAGACCTGATTATCCCAGAAGAAATATACCGACTATGGAAACGGAAATCGCTGTAGTAGGAGCCGGTCCAGCGGGATTATCCGCAGCTGTAGCCGCTTCTCAGTTTAGTGCGAAAGTAATGATTTTGGATGAAAATAGTAAAGTAGGCGGACAACTGATTAAACAAACTCATATGTTCTTTGGCTCCAAGGAACATTATGCTAAAATCCGGGGCATCGACATTGGCAAAAAACTTATAGATCAGCTAGGTGATACCGTGGAAATTTTTAGGGAAACACCGGTAATCGGGTACTATCCCCCTTATCAATTAGCCATAATAAGAAATCATAGATTATATATGGTAAAAGCAAAAAAAATAATCATTGCTACCGGTGCTTCCGAAAAAATGCTGAGTTTTCCCCATAATGATCTCCCCGGCATTTACGGTGCAGGAGCAGTTCAAACCTTGATGAATGTGTATGGGATTAGGCCCGGGAAACGGGTACTTATGGTAGGTGCCGGTAATATAGGAGTAATTGTTGCTTACCAGCTTTTGCAGGCTGGAGTAGAAGTTACCTGTGTAGTAGAAGCATTACCAACCATTGGTGCTTATCAAGTGCATGCCTC
>CAZKMO010000071.1:0-16783 GCA_964554015.1 uncultured bacterium | reverse complement strand
CAGGATTGCACTATGAGGTCAATTTCTTTTTAGGGTATACACCTCCCTGGGCCATAGAATCGTCACCGGTCACTGATCAGGTCTATTTATTTAATTTTTTGATTTCCAGTCTGCGGTTCCCTCTGGCAGTGTTTTTCTTTCTGGGCTGTGTTCAGCTGATGAGCCGCAGAAATCAATTGGGGTGGATTCTTTTATGGGTGTTTGTGGTTCCGCTCTTTTTATTGTCATTTGTATATACTCATCGAGCTCCCCGGTATTTATTTTATGTTTATCCCTTCTTCTTAATTTTAAGTAGTTATGGTTTTATCAATATTATAGAGAATGAAGGTGCTATTTTAAGAAAGGATTTAATCTTCAAATATAGATGGATGCGGTATTTTATCATATCTGCCTTTTTTGTCCTATTTTTTATATCACCCTGGTTTCGTATAAGTGTAAAAATACCGTTTCAGGACGATGGTGTAACCAATGGAGCCGTAACTACGGAGGAATGGAAAGAGGTGGCAAGTTTTATCAAAGACAAAGTAAAGGAAGATGATGTGGTTATAACCAGCCTTCCTCAGGTTGCCTATTATTATGATATTAAATCAGATTATGGTTTGAACGGGATTAATCTTAATCGAGCCCAGATGATGTCATTTAAAAACGAACAAGGTCAATGGACGGATATTTTTGTGGGTATACCATGTATAGAATCCCTGGAAGAATTTAAGCAAATTCTGCGGTCAAATAAGAAAGTATGGATTATAGTAACAAAATATCATTTTGACCACCCGCGTATTATTTCCTCAGAAGTAAGAGATTATATTACCGATCATTTCCTTGAATTCTATAAAACCAAACATGGTACAGTGTTTGTATTCTATGGACCTCAATAAGATGGATAATGTTTCTGAAGAAAAATATATGAAAATTGCCCTCCTCGGTACCAGAGGGATTCCGGCAAATTATGGAGGATTTGAAACATTCGCGGAAAATTTATCAACCCGTCTGGTTAAAAGAGGCCATACCGTTACAGTGTACGGTCGGTCTTCTTATATAAATAAAAACCAAACCTCCTATAAAGGGGTGCAACTCAAGGTATTGCCAACCATTAGTCATAAATACTTGGATACACCGGTAAATACATTATTAGCCTCCTGCCATGCAATTTTTCAGAAATATGATATTATCTTTATTTGTAACAGTGCCAACAGCTTTTGTGCCCTCCTTCCCAGAATAGTGGGTAAACCGGTGGTGCTCAATGTGGATGGACTGGAATGGAAACGGGCAAAGTGGTCAACTTTTGGTCAATGGGTTTATAAGATTTCGGAATGGCTGGCTACCTTTATCCCTAATCATATAGTTACGGACGCCAGGGAAGTACAAAAATATTATAAGAAGAAATTTAACAAAAAAAGTACCTATATTCCCTATGGATCTGCCATCACCAGGACACAATCAACTACTATTTTAGATAAGTATGATCTGGGGAAAAAGAAATATTTTCTTTACGTTAGTCGTTTGGAACCGGAGAATAATGCCCATGTGGTTATTCAAGCCTATAAGAAAGTACATACAAATTATCCTTTGGTAATTGTAGGAGATGCCCCTTACAGCCAGGATTATATTCAAAGTCTGCAGGAAATGAAGGATGAAAGGGTAATATTTACCGGCTATGTATTTAATAAAGGCTATAATGAATTTCAATCTCATGCCTTATGTTATGTGCAGGCAACCGAAGTGGGAGGCACCCATCCGGCCTTAGTGGAAGCTATGGGACACGGTAATTGCGTAATTGCCAATGATGTTCCCGAACATCGAGAAGTGCTTGCTGATACCGGATTATACTTTACTACCAAAAATATCAGTACCTTGACAGAGAAGATGGAATATATATTGGCACATCCCCGCCAGGTAAAAGAATATGGGCAGAAAGCACAAGAGCGAATTTCCCGTCTGTTTACCTGGAAGAGAGTCACTTCTGATTACGAAAGACTGTTTACCAGGATAGTGAGAGGAAAAATTTCATGAACACTATCTGTATCACGGGAGGAAACGGACTTTTAGGCAGTAAGTTACTTGAGGCTGCCCAAGGCAGATATAGAATTGTCACTATTGATCTGGCTGAAAGTCCTTTATATACAGGGGACAAATTCGAGTATTATCAGGTTGATATAACCCACAAAGAAAAAATAATCGGTCTAATCAGTAAATTTCAACCTCATTGTGTATTTCATACAGCAGCCTTAACTAATGTGGATGAGTGTGAAAGAGAAGAACAGAAGGCCTGGGACATTAATGTTACCGGAACCGAAAATCTTATCCAAGCCTGTCAGTTATTTCCCTGCACTTTTATTCATCTTTCCACAGATTATATTTTTAACGGTAAAAACGGTCCCTATAGTGAAGATGATCGGCCCGATCCCGTAAGTGTATATGGTCAAACCAAACTGGAGAGTGAAAAAATAGTTAGAAATAACCTGTCCGATTATATCATTGCCAGAACCATGATTTTATACGGTTATTTTCCGGGAGTTCGGAAGAATTTTATTACCTGGTTAATTGAAGCAATGCAGCAGGGGAAAAAGTTACGGATAGTAACCGATCAATATGGCACTCCCACCTTGGCAGATGATTGTGCTGGTGCTTTACTCACTCTGTATGAAAAAAATGCCCGGGGGATTTATCATACCGCAGGAAGAGAATTAATAAATCGATATAATATGGCCAGGAAAGTCATGGATATTTTCCAATTCCAAGATGTATCTCTTTCTCCCATATCCACGGATCAGCTTCATCAGGATGCCCCCAGACCTCTTCGATCGGGATTGAAGATTGATAAAATAAAAAATGAATTTGGCATACCCTTTTCCTCCCTGGAAGAGGGAATCATCCGGGTTAAAGGACAAATGGAGAGTACCCTGTGAAAGGGAATCTGGAGAGACCGAGCAGATGAAGATACTGATGGTAAATAAGTTTTTTTTTATCAAAGGGGGAGTGGAACGCTATTTTTTCGAACTTTCTGAAATATTAAAAACTCATAATCACTCCGTGATACCCTTTTCCATGAAACATCCTCAAAATTATTCCAGTGATTATGAGGAATTTTTTATAGAAAACATTGACTACCACCAAATTTCCTTCAGAAAAAATCCCTTCCGGAGTTTATCTGTCTTTTTTAAAATGATTTACTCTCTGGAAGCAAAAAGAAAGATGGAAAAATTGATAGATAAAGTCAAACCGGATGTGGCGCATTTGCATATGATCGATCATCAAATCTCACCTTCCATTTTATCTGTTTTTCACAGGCACGGCATACCAGTTATTTATACAGCTCATCATTATAAATTGGTATGTCCCAACTATCGCTTGTTCAATACCCGTACCCAGATAATTTGTGAAAAATGCCTGGATGGGCATTACTATCATCCCCTTATTGAGCGCTGCCATAAAAATTCACTTAGGGCAAGCTTTATGATTTCGGTGGAAACCAGTATTCATAAACTCTTCCGCTTATATGAAGACAATATAGATATTTTCCATGCCCCCAGTCATTTTATGGAGAGAAAACTTTTGCAAGCTGGTATTGATAAGGGAAAAGTGGAATATTTGTCTTTTCCCATCAGAATGGATGAGTTTGTTCCTGATTATAATTTTCAGGATTACTTTGTGTATTATGGAAGACTCTCTGAGGAAAAGGGAATATTCTCTCTGCTAAAGGCGATGAAACAGGTTAGATCTTCCCGGTTGGTCCTGGTGGGAGAGGGACCGGAAAGACAAAAATTAGAAGAATTTATATCGAAGAATCAGATACCTAATGTAACCTTCACCGGTTATAAGCAGGGCGATGAACTCAGAGCCATCCTGGCTAAGGCAAAATTTGTGGTGATGCCATCCGAATGGTATGAGAATGCCCCTTTTGTCATTTATGAGTCTTTTGCCATGGGTAAACCGGTTATTGGATCTGACTTGGGAGGAATTCCTGAGTTAATTGAACATCAAAGAACTGGTCTGATTTTTAGATCAGGGGATGTGGAAATGCTGGCGGCAAACATTAACTTTCTTTTGAGTTCTGATCAAAGAATTATCAGCTATGGTAAAAGGGCTCGTATTCAAGCAGAAAAGCAGTTTAGTCCTCATACTCATTATAAAAGAATAATGGAAAAATATAATCGCATGTTAAAAAAGAGGTAGTACATTGGATCTTTGGGAAGCCATTAAAAACAGACGAAGTATAAGAAAATTTAGTGATAAAAAAGTATCTGGGGATATCATAACCAAAATACTGGATGCTGCCCGGTGGGCACCCAGTGCCTGTAATCGTCAATTATGGGAATTTGTGGTTGTCAGCAAAGCGGAAACCAAAAAAAGGATAGCAGACGAGGCTTGTTTTAAACAAAAATTTTTAACCCAAGCTCCGGTGCTGATTGTTGTTTTTTATGATGAGAGCAAAGAGCGAAAGAAAGAAACCGGACCCAAAAAGCATGATTCCATACAAAGCGCGGCTGCAGCCATTCAAAATTTGCATTTATCGGCCTACTCCTTAGGATTGGGAAGTTTATGGGTAGGTGCTATAAAACATATGCTGCAGTTAAATAAAATATTACAGGTTCCACTTTCCCTACGGCCTATTGCCATAGTTGCCTTGGGATATCCTGCTGAGCATCCACCTGCACCTCAACGAAGAAATATGGAATCTTTTATTCACTACGAAAGTTTTCAGGGAATTAAAGGCTCCTACCCTAATTCCAGGTATCCCCGGGACTGGTCCCTGGAAGAATTGGCTTCTTTCCGGGAGAGGATATGCTGGTTCGGAGGAAGCATAAGTTCAGATATGATTCTGGAACAGTTTAATCTGAAAAGCAGAACCTATGGGTTTATTATGTCCCTGGTAGAAAAATATTATAATCCTAAGGAAACACTGCTGGATATGCTTCCTTTTGCCGGAGGATATCTGATTGGATTGGTAAAGTTAGCCGGGGATTCCGGTAAAATAATGTACTTTGAACTGGGGGAAGGTAATGTTAAGTTTATAGGACAAAATTTAAAGAAATTTGGTGTACCAGAGCCCCTGTCTTATGTTGACAAAAAATGTGAGTTGAAATCCCTACCGGGCACCATTGATGTAATAACCTGCCTGTTTCGTCTGGAAAAAGTACCGGATCCGGAGCATTTTTTGGGTCAGATGGTCGATCATTTAGCCCCGAGAGGAAGAATAATCATTGCTGCTGAATTAAAAGGAATAACCTGGTTGGGAGGAAATTTTTTCAAAAGAAAGAATCTGCATGTAAGCAGTAAGTGGTCTACCGGACCTTCAGTAAAAATAAAAAGGAGTACCTTAAATAAATGGATCAGGAAACTGCATTGCCGTATTATCGAACAGACCGTTTTTCAGGAAAATAATTTTTTGAAATCAGTAGCAAAACAGATTATTAAATCAAAGGGACCAACTCTCTTCACTGTAATCGGAAAAGCTTAGAAATTTATTTATTAATCATTAAATAATACATTAATTATGAATTATTTGGAATCTGCACAAAATATCTACAATTGGCTTAACAATTTACAGGTAAAACAGAAAGAGATAAAGGGGAAAATTGTAAACAATACTTTATCATTTATCCTACATCATCCGGTGGAAGGGAAGAGCGAGATAAAAATACCCTGCCCGGAGGCTGAATATTTCCGGGTAAAAGGGGTGGGGCTAAAATTGGGGGAAAAAGATAAGGATAAGGTTTTGATATTGGTGTATGATTACGGAGGCATATTTGATCCGATTGAGGGATATAATCCGGGTGATCATTATGCTGCCACTCATTTTGCTTTTTTGGGAGCATTATTATATGAACATACGAGGGATCCGGATATTCTGGAGAATATAAAAAGAGCGGTGGATTTTCACCTAAGAACCTGTGCAGAGGAATATGAATTCAGGAAATGGGGGTATCATTGGGATTTTAAAAATTATGCCTTACTGGAGACCTATAGAATTATAAAAGGATATTTATCCGAGAAGGAAAGAAGAAGATGGGAAAAAGGATTGCAAACCTACAGAGAGAATAAAAAACACCATCTTACTAACTGGTTTGCCATGCGGGCCTACTCGAGTTTGTTGCGGTATGAGATTTCTTCTAAAAAAATTTTTCATTTATTACGGTTTCTGGCGAGATTAATTCTGGTCAGGCGGGCACTTTTACCGGACGGCTGTTTTGATGATTATATTCATAAGAGCCGACCCCTTCAGTATCATGTGTTTGTTCTGGCCCTGCTGCACCGCATTTATTTAATTAAACCCTATAAAAGAGTCAGGAAGTGGTTTTTAAAAGGATTAGATTATTTTGTTCATTTTATTGATCCGGAGGGTTGTTTTAATTATCTGGGAAGAGGTCAGGAACAGATATTCGGGTACGGGCTGGGATTTTATGTACTGGAAGCAGCCAAGTCTTTGAACCCTAGCCAAGTACCTTTTTATCAAGAATTAATTGATCGCATGTGGCACTATATAAATCAGTACAGGCAGAATAAACTCTTACCTCTGGTATTAAATCATCACCCTGATTCTGAAAAATTCGGATGGTATGATTATCATCATTTAACTGTATACCGGGCTTTCCTGGGAGTATGGCTGGCTTTAGCTCATAATCAACAGACAAAGGTGCAACCCTCTTCATCCTATACATATCCCTCAGTAAAAAAACAGGGAGTGTACTTTAAATCTTCCGGACAGTTAATATTTTCCCAGGAAAATTATTTTGTGGTTTTCAGCCAAGGAGCACCGGTTTATATTTCCGAACCGGGAATCACACCGATTCATTTATGGTTTAAGCAGGTGGGCTGTTTTTTTTCCTGTCCCGGTGGCCCCTATACCAGGTTTGGAAACATTAATAAGGCGGATAATATCGATAAAAATTTTTTTGCTCCGCTGGCAAAATTAAAAGGGCAAGAGCAGTGGTGTATGCCGGCCTTAGGTAAGACTCACACCTTTGAATTTTCTGGAACGGATATTCTAATGATTTATGATTACGGACCGTTTTTATTAAAACGGAAGGTAATTTTTTATGCAGATTATTTGTCATTCAGAGATGAATTTAAATTTAAAACAAACCAGGAGTATGATAGTTTTCGCTTTTTTAATGTACCGGTAATAATGGACAAATTTTCCATTTCCTTTATTAATAGCCATAATCTCAAAGGTACAACCCAAAATAATTTCATACAAGTTTCTCTAAAAGACACTGATTTTGAGTCGGCGGGATTTAAAAAAGGGGAAAAAATAAAAACCGCCAAGGGAAGGGCAGAGATTGTTTTTCTGGAGAAAAGTGACTTTCAGCCTGAGAAAGGGGAATATAAATTTATAAGCTTTGAAATACGAAGTGAATAATATTAATAAAATGTAAGGCTAAAAATTTATTACCAATTAACCTATGAATAATCATGAAAACATAAATGACCATAATGGTCATTTCCAAAAAATAATTACCAATACTTCTTTTCTCTTCGGCGCGGAAATGTACCGAAGAATAATACGAATTGCTTTGGCTATTTTTGCCGCCCGGCTATTAGGTGATGCAGGGTACGGGATATTCGCCTTTGCCCTTGCTTTTGTAAAACTTTTTTTAATTTTCACGGATGCGGGAATTCATCAACTCCTTATCAGGGAACTGGCCCGTAAAAAAGAATTAATAAAGAGATATGTAGGAAATGCCCTACTGATTAAAATTGGTTTATGTATCCTTACCAGTTTTGCTATTATTGTCATTATAGATCTTTCCCATAAACCGCAAGCTGTTGCCTACACCGTTTATTTTATTACCTTAAATCATATATTTGCTTCTTTTTCTTTAGTTTTTGAATCAATTTTCCAGTCACAAGAAAAAATGAAATATGTTGCTTTTGGTAATGTAATATCCGCTACTGTTACTACTGTGTTTGGTATTGGAATTTTAGTTGCAGGCGGAGGCTATATTACACTCGCAATAATATATGCTATTGCAGGATTTTTAAAAATGGTTTATTGTATTTATATATCCGGCAAACATTTTACCAATATTAGAATCTTATTTGAGGTTAAAGTCATTAAATTTATACTGAAAGAGGGAACTCCAATTGGAATTAATCTTATCTTTACCACAATATACACCTTGGTTGATCAGGTTATGCTTTCCTTTATGTATAATGATGAAGTAGTTGGGTGGTATAGGGCGGCATATCAATTTGTTTTTACTATGACCTTAATCCCAGAACAGTTATTAAAGGCAGCATTTCCAGTACTATCAAAATATTTTATTGTATCGGTTGATGATTTAAGAAACTTATTTAATCGTCTGTTAAAATTTCTTTTATTAGCAGCGATATCTCTTGCAACTTTATTATTTTTGTTTTCTGAGGATTTAATAAGACTAGTATATGGGGATGAATATATTAATGGAGCTAAAGCTTTAAAAATTTTAGTCTGGTCAACAGCATTTATCTTTATTACCCTTATCTTTACTAATACGGCCAGAGCCATTGATAAGCAGAGATTTACGGCCAGAATGGTTATGATAGGGGCGGTCTTAAATGTTGTTCTTAATTTCATACTGATTCCTAAATATAATATAATTGGTGCGGCAGTATCAACCTTAGTTACTGAAATGCTTATTTTTACAACCCATTTTATATTCTTATCAAAGCATATAATACGACCACCAGTTCTGAGATATTTGCCCAAAGTTTTATTAATTAATTGCGTTATGGTTTTATGTGTATATATCTTGCATGGATTAGATTTTTTTATATTGTTTTTTGTTTCTATTTTGGTTAATTTGATAATGATATTTTTATGCAAATACTTTACTAAAAATGAATTGAATTTCTTCAAAAATTTATTATTTAAAAGAAATAAAAATAAGGCCTTATTAAAATAAATTATGTTATAGAGAACTAGATACGATGAAAAAATTAAAAGTACTTTTAATGATTGATTGGGAGCCGGGGAAAAGATCTTATTTAGCTGAAGAATTAATTAAATTGGGCATTGAGTGTGATATTATAGGCACAGATTTTTCTGTTGCTAAATGGAAACCTGTAAAAAAGTATTTTACTCATTGGTATAGCTGTTTAAAGGTCAGTTATAAGGCTTTTAAAAAAAGACATAATTATGATTATATAATTAGCTGGCAGCAGTTGATGGGGCTTTTTTATGCCGGGATCAGACAATTTGTTAATGAAGACTGGCCTAGACTTTTTATTACCAAAACGATTCTTTCTGAAAGGAAAAACCCGATTCTGGCTTTTATCAGAAAAATCGGATTCAGGAAAATGCTGAGGGGAGCGGATATAATTGGTTGCTGTACAATTACATTATTAAAGAAAATGAGAGATGACTATAAATTACCTGAATCGAAATTAGTTCATCTTCCCTTTTTTTATCGTACAAAAGATAATTTTTCTGAGAATGAGATCAAACAAACTGATATGGAAGTGTTTTCCATTGGAGTGAGTAATCGAGATTATTGGACATTGTTGAAAGCGGCAGAAAGAATAAATCATAAATTTGTTATAGTCGCACCAAAATTCACCTTGTCCGGCTTAACCATTCCTTCCAATGTCAGCGTATATAATAACACATTTGGATTAGAAGCCAGCCGGTTGATGAGAAGGGCAAGAATTGTGGTGATTCCCCTTAAATCGGATAATTTTCCCTCTGGAGAAACCGTTCTATTTGAGGCTATGACCTATGGGAAGCCTGTTATTATTACCCGGTCTATTACTAGTCAGGAATATGTGAGGGATAAAGTTGATGGATTGCTGGTTAAAAAAGGCAATGTAGATGATTTGGCACAGGCAATTACATTTCTTTTAAAAAACAGCAAACTGGCCCAGAATATAGGAGCAGCGGGGCGAACCTCTTTAAATAAATCATATACAATGGAAAATTTTGCCAGAAATATTTATAATTATTTAAATAAAGATTACACCCGGCAGTCGGTTGTAACTAACTGAGTGATATAATATTAAAATACTATAGAACTGGAGGAATTTTTGAAAAATATTTTTATTACTGGTGGTGAAGGATTTATTGGGTATCATGTAACTAAGGAGTTACTTAAGGATCCAGACATTAAAGTTGTTACCTACGACGCGCAGAAACATTATATTCCTTTTGATAAAAGTGACTGGGCATTGTATCAGAATTATCGGATTCAATCAATCAAAAATGATCGAATTATCCGATTGAGGGGGGATTGTAATGATCGAGGCTGGTTAAAAGAATCACTGGAAGAATATAAACCGGAATGTATTATACACCTGGCCTCCTTACCCATAGCTTCTGTTTCTAATGATTATCCTGCAGAGGCTAAGTATAATATATTTGATAGTATTATGACTTTACTTGATGTATTGAGAGGAGTGTCATTTTCTTTTGATAGGATATTATATATATCTTCTTCTATGGTGTACGGTAATTTTTTAAGAGATGATAAGGGAGCGATAATTCCGGCAAATGAGGATCAGCAATGCAAGCCTGTGGGTATTTATGGTGCCATGAAATATAGTGGAGAGCATATTGTTCATGTTTATAATAAAAGATTTGGAATTCCTTTTGTTATAATCAGACCTTCTGCTGTTTATGGGCCCACCGATTGTAATAAACGGGTAACAGAAATATTTCTTAAAAATGCCATGATTGGAAAACCTTTGTTTTTAGATAACGGAGGACAACATAAGTTAGATTTTACTTATGTGGAAGATGTGGCTAAAGGAATAGTTTTAGCATCTTTTTCCCCAAATGCCTTGGGGGAGACCTTTAACCTTACTCGGGGTGAAGGTCGTAAAATAGCTGAACTTGCTGATATTGTGGCGCAATTAGTGCCAAATACCAAAATAGAAAAAAGTGATATAGTTCCCTATCGCCCTAATAGAGGAACTCTGGATATCTCTAAGGTAAAAAGTCTATTAGGATATTCATCACAGTTTAGTCTTGAGCAGGGTATGAAAAAATATTATGAGTTTAATAAAAACTTTTGGGAACGGGTTTCTATTAACATTTACGATGAGTTATAAATATGATAAATCTTTGTATAGTGGGAACAGGATCACAAGCACGATATGTGATTGAAGCAGTAGGTGTATCCAATAATTTTACTATATCGGGAATAGTGGACTTAGAAGATTCTAAACGTATTGGTAAAGATATTAATGGATATAAGATTAAATGCTTACTAGATGATGTGGAAAACTATTTCCCTCCTTCTCAAGGTCACATTATTGTTGCCTACGGTGATAATAAAAAAAAGAAAGAAGTTGTAGAATACCTTGAGCGCTTAGGATACTCGTTTGCCTCTATTATACATCCTTCAGCCTATATAGCCAAATATGTTGCTATGGGAAAAGGGTGTATAGTGAATCCAAATGTAACCATTCTTCCTAATGCAAAGATTGGTAATCATGTAATCATTCATTCAGGTTCTGTAATAGAGCATGATAATGATATTGGAGATTATGTTAATGTGGCTCCGGGAGTAAGTACCGGGGGAAATGTAAAAGTCGGAGAGGGCACATATTTATATACCGGAGCTATTGTTATTCCTAAAATAAACATTGGGAAGTGGGCTGTGGTGGGAGCGGGTGCGGTTATTCGAGAAGATATTAATAACCATGAAACAATTGTTGGAGTTCCCGGACGATCAATTAAACATTGAATGAGGTATTTATGAAGAATGTCACTATTCCTTTTTTCGGAGTAAGTAGATTTTATAAAAAATATTCTGATAAAATCTTGCCTTTAGTGGATAAAATTTTTTCACAGGGACAAGTGTTGATGGGGCCGGAAGTTGAAGAATTTGAAGAAAATATAAAATCTCACTGTCAAAGAAAACATGCAGTTGCAGTAAGTAGCTGTACCGATGCTTTATACTTCAGTCTTCTCTCGGCCGGTGTTCAGCCAGAGGATGAAGTTCTGATAACCTCATTTTCTTTTATAGCTTCCGTCACTCCCATTTTACGTCTTGGGGCTACTCCGGTATTTGTGGATATTAATAATGATGATTTTATGATGGATTTGGATGATTTAGAGTCAAAAATAACAGAAAAAAGCAAAGCGGTTATGGCAGTACATTTATTCGGTCAATCTTTGCCCATCAATGAATTAGAAAAAATAGCAAAAAAAAATAACTTAATTATTATTGAAGATGCTGCTCAATCCTTAGGAAGTTATCATAATGACAGAAAAGCCGGCAGTATGGGATTAGTAAGCAGTATAAGTTTTGACCCCACAAAAATTATCAGTGCTTTTGGCAACGGAGGGGTTGTATTAACAGATGATGATATGATATTTGAAAAGGTTAAAAAATTGCGCTATCATGGGAAAAACTTTAAAACTGGATCATTTGAATTTCTGGGATATAACAGCCGCCTGGCTACCTCTCAAGCTGCAATTTTGAATTTTCAGCTTGATATATTAGATGATCTGATAGAACAGAGCAATAAAATTGCTCAGATTTATAATAATAGTTTTCATGATATTAATGAGATTACAATACCTGCAATCAAGGAAGCAAACAATCATATTTATCATAAGTATGTTTTATCAGTTGAGAACAGGGATACATTAAAAAGATATTTAACTGATCAGGGGATAAGCACAAAAGTGCATTATCCTAAGGCATTATTTGAATATAACTTATTAAAAAATTATAATTTCAGAGCTGAAAATATTGAAAATGTTCACACCTTAAAAAATAAAGTTTTGTCTTTACCGATTTATCCAGAATTGAACAGAGAAGAAGTAGACTATATCTGTAAAACACTTCGGAAATTTTACACCCCATAATATTATATTGTAAACACAGAAATTATTACATTATTCAGACATGTTTAACAAAGGAGGGGAAATGCTTTATGACTCGTAGCGGTTTCATGATATATCTATTGGTAAATATCTTAGACAGCAGAGGTTTGGAGGCATTATATTTTATTTTGAATTCTGTAAGAGCGGCTTTAAGATCACCTTCGGCGCTGATATGATCCCAAAACCGAGGGAAATCATTTTCTGCATTTTCAAGAGCAAAATCCATCCAATTGGATTTATCCTTTAGAAATAATTTTATATTACTATTAACTGTATTACAATAATCCTGGGCAACAATTATAGGATCAGTATTTGGGGGTAACCCCCTGAGCATTTGTCTTCTGTAAGCACCAATCATCCCTGCTTGATATCGTTTGACAAGACTTTGTGCGGTTTTATGATCATTTCTTCTTAAATGAACATAAAATGCATTATCTCCATATGTTGTATCCAATCTGCCCAGAAACCAGGAAAGAAAACAATCCGCTTCTATATGATTTTCAGGATAGGTAAAGTGGTCATCAGTAACCATCCCAGATCTGGATTCGTGAGAAGCGGTATAATTAGTGATATGATGACACGCTTTTATAAAAGTGGCTGATCCGCATCTACCTGTATTTAGAATAAAAACATTCATGAATTACTCCAATTTTTATTGAATTTAATATACGAATTTTTTTTTTTTATTTCAATCATTTGTCCAGCATTTTTACCGGTTAATAAAAACAATACCTACCTTTGCTGATTTGGATAAATTTCGACTTTATCATTAATTTTTGCAAGGAAAGAATAAGAACGGGGGTAATTAAGCAGGGGAAGGAAAATATTGCCGTATAGCAGCATAAATTAGGTGATTGAGAATTTAAAATGAGTTGCATAAAGTTAATATTAAGGCATAATATTTGCAATTATATACAAGGTTAAGTATAAGAATAATAATGGATAATCCAATAATTAAAAGTACGGGATGAAAATCTTATATGTAAATTATCTTTATGATGTCAAACAGAGTTCTGTGGGAGCAGCCGTGCATGTCCGGGAACTGGCCCGGGCTTTGAGAAAATATAATCATAAAGTTAGAATATGCTTTATTAACAGGTTTGTGGGAGAGGGCCCGGGGGAAAAAACACTTAGGGAAGTTTTAAAAATTTATCTGGGCAGGTATCTGGGGGCTATAAATGCTTTATTATCAAATGTGATTTATTTTTTTCGGGAATGGAAACGTATCCACAAGGAAAGACCGGATATGCTTTTGGTACGTTACAATTTTCTTAATTTTTCTATAGCCATTGTAGGTAAAATACTTCGAATTCCGTGTATATTGGAGATTAATGCTCCGGGAACTTATGAAAAGAAAGTTTTCAGTAAAAGTGTCATTAAATTAACCCTGGCGGGATGGTTTCTGGAGCGGCTTATGATACAATATGCAGAGGCTGTATATGTGGTTTCACATCAGCTGAAACAATTTTATGTTAAAAGAAATATACCGTCGCCCAAGATTCAGGTGATCTTTAACGGAGCAGATGAGAGAAAATTCAATCCCTCTATTTCTGCAAAAAAAGTAAGGGATGAATACAGCCTGGGAAATAAAAAAGTAGTGGGATTTATCGGATCCTTCCATTACTGGCATGGTATTGATCACATTCAATCATTAATTCTTAATATTCTATCTAATTATAATAATACTGTTTTTTTAATGGTCGGGTATGGTCCCTTAAAGAATAATTTGGAAAATTTTGTAGAAATGCAAGAGATAGCCGATAAGGTATTTTTACCCGGATATATTGAGTATGATAACATACCATTTTATCTTGCTGCCATGGATGTAGTTATTGCCCCCTATCCAGACTATACGTTCTTTTATTATTCCCCTATTAAACTATTCGAATATATGGCAGCCGGAAAATGTGTCATAGCGACCGCCATCGGGCAGATAAAGGAAGTTATTCAAGATGGAATAAACGGAATGCTCTTTCAACCGGGAAATTATGATGAGATGTTGGAGAAAACATTGTTACTGTTGCAGAATAATTCACTTCGGGAAACAATGGGAAAGGCAGCCAGAAAAACCATTGAAGAAAATTATACCTGGAGACATACAGCTGAAAAATTAAATGAAATTATCACCAAAGATATGGTTGAAAGGGTGTAGGGGACCAGAGGATGGATACAAAAAGGAAAATAAGTATTCTTCAGTTATTGGAAGGATTTAACCTGGGAGGAGCAGAAAGAAAATTGCTGGAGTTGGTGAGATGCATGGATCAGGATCGCTTTAAAACCGTGGTCTGCAGTCTGGGATTACAGGTAACCAGAAAGTCAATAAGGGATGAATTCGAACAATTGAAAGATAAGGGTGTGGTAGTAGTTGAAATTCCCAGAAAACATCGCCTTGATTTATCTTTAATTTATAAATTAGTTAAATTGGTTAAGCGTTATAAAATCGATATTATCATGACCAATCTTTTTTATGCGGATATTATGGGAGCTGTGGTGGGGAAATTAACCCAGGTAAAGGCGGTTTTTACCTGGGAGGCTTCGCCTACTTCAGAGTGGCTTATTCCGCGGAGACTTATATCCTATAGATTACTGATAAGATGGTGTGATAAAATTATATCAGTTTCCCAGGATACGGCAAATTTTTTGATTAATAAAAGAGGAGTGAATCCGGATAAAATTACCGTTATTCCCTATGGGGTGGATTTAAATAAATATTATTTAGGTAATGGACATACGGTTAAACAGAAGTTAGGCATCAATGATAAGAATAAAGTTATCGGAGTGGTCAGCCGTTTGCATCCTCTAAAAGGGCATGAGGTTCTGATTGAAGCCTCTTCCCGGATAATTAAAAGATTTCCCCGCACCACATTCTTAATTATCGGGGATGGTAGTTACAGGGATGCCCTGGAAGGGTTGGTAAAAAGAAAAAAATTAAATGAACATTATATTTTCCTGGGATCTCGTGATGATATTCCGGACCTGCTACAGGCCATTGATATTTTTACTTTACCGTCCTATTCCGAAGGTCTGCCAAACGTGGTGTTGGAAGCCATGGCAACTCAAAAGCCAATCGTGGCAACTTCAGTAGGAGGAATAAAGGAAGCGGTGGTTAATAAGGAAACGGGTTTACTGGTACCCCCCCAAGATCCGGTCAGTTTAGGTGAGGCTTTATGTGAACTCTTAGAGAATCCTGAGAAGGCTTTGGAGTTTGGTAAAAAAAGCAGAAAAAGGGCGGAAGAGTATTTTTCCTTAAAAAGCCAGGTGGAAAGTTTTGAAAATTTATTTGAACATTATTATAAAAAAGTGTAAGGGGTTAAGCTATGATTAGTTTAAAATTTAAAAGTAAATTCTGGGTATATGGGCTAATGTTGTTGTTTATTACTATTTTATTTAATATTCCGGTTTTTGCCCAACTGGAAGCAGGGCCGCCTTTTCCCAGGATCGGCGTATTCCATTGGGGTGGAGCACAACCAGAATGGTATGCAAAGTTTGGCTTGGTGATTTGTTGGAATAACGACGATGATTTTGCCCAATCCATTCATGCAATCAATTCGGATTGTAATGTGCTTCCCACCAGGGATTGGAATGTAGGCTCCGGTATGACTATACCCGACGAATGGATTGTTAGAAATTCACGGGGAGAAAAGGTGAATATGTATGGTGGATCACAGCCTATGGTGAATATTTCCAATTATTGTCCGGGCAGTGTAACCTATGGGGGGAAAATGTATAATGAATATCTGCCGGAATTTATGAGTACCTTAGTTGATTTTTTTTATTACGATGGTGTTGCTACCGATGGAGTATATGCCTATCCCCGAGAATCTAATAAGAATGTTGATCTTGATAGAAACGGCGTTAATGATTGGGACGAACATGGAAAAGATTGGCTTATCAGTAAATGGACTAGTGGCGTAGAGAAGGTGGTTAGTGATTTACGAAATAGGATCGGGACTGATAAGGTCATTCATT
>CAZKMO010000070.1:0-17435 GCA_964554015.1 uncultured bacterium | reverse complement strand
ATTTCCTAAGGCGGCAGGAATGGAGCCGGAAAGCTGGTTGTCATCAAGATATAAGACATATAAATTATTCAAATTTCCCAGGGCTGCAGGGATAGAGTTGGAAAGCTGATTGTCACCCAGGTCAAGGAATTCCAGATTGGCCAGACTTCCCAATGTCGAGGGTATAGAACCGGACAACTGATTGTTATATAATTCAAGCTCTACCAGATTAGTTAGATTTCCCAGGGCAGCAGGAATAGAACCGGAAAGCTGATTTCCGTCAAGATAAAGATCTGCCAAATTGGCTAGATTTCCCAGGGCAGCAGGAATAGAACCGGAAAGCTGATTTCTGTCAAGATAAAGATGTATTAAATTATTTAGATTTCCTAATTCGCTAGGGATAGAATTGGAGAGCTGGTTATAACCCAGGTCAAGGAATTGCAGAAAGTTAAGACTTCCTATTATCGAGGGGATAGAGCCGGAAAGCCGATTAAAATAAAGATTAAGGGTTGTCAGGTTTTCCAGATTTCCTATTGCTACAGGAATGGTACCAGAAAGATTATTATTCCATAATTCAATTTTTATTACCCTGTCACCAAATACTGTAATACCAAACCAGGTATCCACCGGCCCGGTTAGCCAGTTGCTATTGTTAACCCAGGAATCACCATTAGTGCTGTTATACAGAGCAAGCAGGGCCAGGGAATCCTGAACAGTTACGGCGGTTGTAATACGTCCGGATTGGGTCTGGTTGTTTACTGGTTGTGAGATTGTTTTCTGCTTTGGGCTCAGCAGCTCTTCCCTTTGTTTTATCATCTCAAGCATTCGATCAGTATGCATTTCCAGGTATTGTTGAACCCTGTGGTTAATTTCTGGTTCACTAAGTTTATTCTGATACCGTTCTCTTAACCGTGTTTCAATTTTTTCTCTTTGATGCTGAAGCAGTTGTTCAGTTCTGTTTTGAGCAAGAAGAGGGTAAAACGAAAACAAGAATAATCCTGTTACCATACGTATCAGATTATGTGTTCTTAAAAATTTCATGGATTCCTCCGTTTTTATACAATGTTATTTTTTTATTTTTTTAAAATTGATATAAATAATTTTTCATATTCGACTATAAGGTAATTTTTTTTAAAAGAATAATATCGATGAGGTATATTTCAATCTGAAAGTTATTTCTATTGTATGTAAATATTGCATTCACTTTTTAATATTTTTTGGTTAATTAGTAGTCTTATTTAAGAAAACAAATTGTATGCCAGTTTTGTATGGTCAGGCTTACATTGACAGTTCTATAATTAAAAATAAAAAAACCCCGACAGGATTAGGAACCCTGTCAGGGTTGAGAGTTACACCTTAAACTTATTTCATTTTTTAAAACGGATAAAACGGTTTTTGGCCAGAATGAGGAGAAATTCACAGAGGCGCTGGTAAAACTGCTCTACAGTTTCATTTTCCTCTCTTTCCAGCTTATCCCCGATAGCTTCCACTGTACTGGATCCGTCAATCAGCTTCCAGGTATGGCTTCCTTTTTTATCCAGATGGATTTTTACTTCTTCGCTTTTTCCCAGTTTCAGGGCCATTTTTTTCATAAACCGGTTTTTGAATCGAGGCACCACCAGAGAAACCATTCCTTTATTGTTGTCATCTACCCATTTACACTGGGTCTCGGGAATCATATCCAGGAGATTGCCGGAATCATTTTTCTTTTTCATTAAATTTTAGCCTTTTTTAATTTCCGGAGAGGAATGGTAATCAGAACCCAGATCAGGATTATAAAGACGGCAAAGTAAAGGGCTACACCCAGAGGAGTTTCCGATAAACTGGGCACATTTCCGATCAGTTCATTCAGATTAACCTTAATGGTAACCAGAAGGGCCAGGAGGATACCGGTTAAGGCTTCCCCGGCTACCAGTCCGGAGGCCAGGAGTAAGCCGTAATTTTCAGCCTTTGAAGTCATACTGTCAATAAAATTAGTTTTTTCTTTGCCTGTCAGTTTCTTTTCTTTTGCTTTTCGGGCTCCGTATTTTTCTGTTCTTCTGTCCATGAAAAATTTAACTATTCCCCCGATGAAGATAGCAAAGGTGGTGCTGAAGGGGAGGTACATTCCCACTGAGATAAGCATGGGAGAGGGAGCGCTGATAAGAATGAGAGCCACGGCAAAGAACATCCCGGCTATGACCAAAGGCCAGGCCATTTCACCGCCAACAATTCCTTTGGCCATCATAGACATCAGACCAGCCTGGGGAGCAGGAAGATTCTCGGTACCAATAGCATGAGCAGTAAGATCACCCGGTACTTTGTCCAGAAGCATGATGGGCAGAACCAATACCAGGGAAGCTCCGATAACACCGATTATACCCCCTATCTGCATTCGCCAGGGAGTGCCGCCCAGAATATGCCCTACTTTCCAGTCCTGCAGCATATCTCCGGCTACACCCGTACTGCAGGCAACCACTGCCGCTACCGCCAGGGTGGCAGCAATACCTGCTTTTCCGGTCAGCCCGATAATAACCATGAGAAGAGCCGAGATCAATAAAGTGGATAAGGCCAGACCTGAAATGGGATTGGAAGATGATCCGATAATACCCACCAGATAACCGGCTACAGCAGCAAAAATAAATCCGGCAATGGCCATGACTATAGCTGAACCGATGGCACCGCCCCAGGCAGGATTTTCCGGAGTTTTGATTACTTGCTGAAAAATTATAACCATAGCCAGCACTAGCACAATAATAGCCATTATCACCATACCAAAGGGAGCATCTTTGTCTATACGCTCAACTTTTTGCGCATTTGCCCCGGCCTTTTTTATATCACTGAATCCTTTGGAAAGACCGGCAATAAGATTCTTACGCATAGAAAAAAGAGTGTAGAAAGAACCGACCAGCATTCCTCCCACGGCAATGGGTTTTACGGCTGCATTATACGCTGAGTTGGCAATGGTTACCCAGTCGGAGTTTTCGGCAAAGAAAGAGAGATCATTACTCATGAGAAAAAGAGCAATGGGCATTAAAAAGAGCCATCCGAATACACCTCCGGAGAAGGTTATGGCAGCCAGACGGAATCCGATGATATATCCGACTCCCAAAAAAGCGGGTGATGATCGGGGGCTCTGCACCACCATGCTGCCTTTCTGGGTAAAAGCAGCAATTCTGTCCTTGATGGCAATAATTTTGGAATCGGAATCAAGCAGAGAAACCTTGGAAGTTCCCAGATTAATAAATCCTCTAAAAATATCCTTGATGATGGTTATCCCTTTGGAATTTTTTAGTAATTCTATCAGAGCAGCCAGTCCCATGGTCCCGAATACCAGCCCGGCTCCGGTAGCGCCATGCTGTCCGGCTTTAACTATCTCTGCACAGGCCTTACTTTCAGGATAAGGTAGAGTTTGATCTTCAACCAGTGTTTTTCTCAGAAGGATGACAAAAAACACTCCTAAAATACCTCCCAGTAACATCAGAATGGTACTATCCAGATACTTGAAATTATTCCATACTCCTGACATTACAAAGGCAGGGATAACAAACACTGCCCCAGCTGCAAGCGCTTCACCCACAGCCCCGGTGGTTCTGGCTATGTTTTCTTCCAAAATGGTCCCTTTAAAAAGGCGCATAAAGGCCATGGCAATTACAGCAGCAGGGAAAGTTGCAGCTACTGTCATACCAGCAGTCATACCAAGATAAGTATTTGCTGATCCTAAAATGATCGTTAATATTATACCTAATAAAATGGCTTTAAAAGAGAATTCTTTTAAAGAACGATCACTTGGGACATATGGTTTGAAGTTCTTACTCATACATATCTCCTTTTTGGTTGTTGAAAAATTATCTTAAAAAGATAATGTAAATAAAAATTGGGAGAAATAAAACCCTTCGTGTAAATTTTTAGAAAGAATAATAAAAATTTCTTGATTTAGACTAAAAGATTTCTTAACATTACGGAGATTAATTCAAATATGGAAGAATAAAGTCTAAATGGTATATTAATTAATGATGAATGAAAGAAGTGATATTACACTTAACCCTGTTTTTCCCCATCTTCCTGATTGGCTGAGAAAGAAACAGAAGTTAACCGGGGATGTACTGGAATTAAAGAAAATGCTGCGGGCAAAGAACCTGAATACAGTATGTGAATCTGCTGGTTGCCCCAATATGGTTGAATGTTTCAGAAAACCGACCGCTACCTTTATGATTTTAGGTAATCACTGTACCAGAAACTGTGCTTACTGCGGAGTGGCCAAAGGAAAACCGGATATACTGGATCCTGATGAACCCTTACAGGTAGCTGAGGCCAGTAAAGAATTAGGATTAACCCATGTGGTGGTTACTTCGGTGACCAGAGATGACTTGCCGGATGGGGGAGCAGAGCACTATGCCCAAACTGTAAAATCAATCAAGAATCTGGTCCCGGAAGCAACCGTGGAGGTATTAATTCCGGATTTTAAGGGTTCAGAAAAAAGTTTGAAAATTGTATTACAAAGCGGAGTGGATATATTAAATCATAATGTAGAAACTGTCCCTCAACTCTATGCTAAGATACGACCCCAGGCAGATTTTCAGCGGTCATTAATGGTATTACAAAGAGGAAAAAAGATAAAACCAGAAGTGATTGTCAAATCGGGATTAATGGTGGGACTGGGTGAAACTGACAGTCAGTTAGAGGAAGTTTTTCATCAGCTGGCTGCAGCTGGTTGTGAGGCTGTAACCATCGGTCAATATCTCAGACCCTCAATCAAAGCCTATCCAGTGCAAGAATACATTCCTCCGGATAAGTTTAGGGTATATAAAGATAATGCTCACCAAGCTGGAATAAAGTGGGTTTTTTCCGCTCCCTTGGTAAGAAGTTCATATAATGCAGAAGCTTTAATCAAAGAATTTAAAAATCTATGATTTTCCCAAGGGAGTAACTTTTGAATAATATATATTCAATTTTGGAAAAAACAGCCAAGGAAATCCCTAAAAAGGAAGCACTTGTTTTTAAAGATCATCGTATAACCTATGAGAAATTAAAATTAAGTGTGGATAGATTGGCAAATGGTTTAAAAGAATTGGGATTTCAGAAAGGGGATCGTATAGCATTAATGCTTCCCAATATTCCCCATTATGTCATCTGTTTTTTTGCCGGATTAAAATTAGGATTGATAATTTTACCTCTATCTATTTATTATAAAACCGATGAAATTCATCATCGTTTGGAGGAAGCGGAAGTTAAAGGTATCATCTATCTGGATAAATTCAGAGAAACCGTGTTTCAGGCAGTTCGGGGATTGGATAAATGTCAACATTTTATTGTCCTCTCTGACCAGGCTCATACCGGAGAGAAAAGACTTAATCGTTTGATGGAAGTAATGAGTTCACTTCAGGAAACCATTCAGGTTGCTCCTGATGACACTGCTCTAATAAGTTATACAGCTGGAGTTACCGGATATCCCAAGGGTGTTCGGCTCACTCATCGTAATGTTTTGTTTGATATTAATGCTTTTGTTTCTTATATTAAATTTAATAATACTGATAAAGTTGTAGGTGTGATACCGTTATCTCATCCTTTAGGATTTACTTTGGTAATGGGAGCATTTATTTATTGTGGGGGAGGTATTGTACTTATTCCTCTAATGGATGTAGCTAAGGCATTTAAATCAATTGAAAAAGAAAAAGCAACTTGTTTTATTACCGTACCTTCTATGATTAAAGAAATTTTAGATAATACTGATTGTTCTCTCCTGAAAGTTGATTCCTTAAAATATTGTATTTCTAGCGGTGATGCCTTGGAACCAGAGGTTTTTATAGAATTTGAAAATCGATTTAAAGTTACCATTCTGGAAGGATATGGCTTAACCGAAGCTTCCCCGCTGGTATCTTTGAATAATCTTTTTCAGGAAAGAATTCCGGGATCAATCGGATTTCCTTTACCCGGAGTGGAGATGAAATTTGTAAATGAAGATAATGAATCGGTTAAACCCGGAGAGATAGGGGAAATTCTGGTTAAAGGGGAAAATGTGATGAAAGGGTATATAAATAAACCGGAAGCAACCAAGGAAGTCATTAAGGATAAGTGGTTAAAAACCGGAGATTTTATTAAATTCTATGAAAATGGGTATAAGAAGGTGGTGGCACGAGAGAAAAATATGATTGTGAAAGGAGGATTTAATATCTATCCCCGGGAAGTGGAGAGTTTTTTATCAACACATCCCAAAGTGAAAGAAGCGATTGTATTTGGTATTCCTGATTCTCAATCAGGAGAAGAGGTTTCTGCTTGTATTATCTTGAATGATAGCGAAAAGGGAAATGAAAAAGAATTTATAGATTATCTGCAGGAGAAAATTGCTGCTTATAAATGTCCCCGAAAAATTTTTTTTATGGATACATTTCCCAAGGATCCTGCCGGCAGGATATTAACAGACAAGATAAAAGAAGAAGTATTAAAAAAGTTAAATAAATAATTATAATAATGGAGGCGTTACGTGAAGGAATATACCTGTAATAATATTCGCAATATTGGCTTGGTTGGTCATGGAGGTGTGGGTAAAACATCTCTGGCGGAATCAATGTTGTATAAAATGGGTGAGATAAACAGGGTCGGTAAAATTGATAACGGTACAACGGTTTCGGACTATCATCCCGATGAAATAGAAAGGAAAATTTCTATAAACACTTCTCTGCTGCATGGTGAATGGAAAGAGAAGAAAATTAACATTCTGGATACTCCTGGTTATTCTGATTTTCTGGGTGATACTAAAAGCTGTTTACGGGTAGTTGATTTAGCGGTGTGCCTAATAAGCAGTGTGGAAGGTATTGAAGTTGGCACGGAACAGGTGGTTGAATTTACTAATGATTATGCTATTCCCTTTATGTTTTTTATTAACCGATTGGATAGTGAACATGCGGATTTCGATAAAATTATGAATTCAATGACCAAACGGTTTGGTAACGGAGTGGTGACATTTCAGTTTCCGGTGAATCCGGGAGAGGGATTTAATCAGATAGTTGATCTTTTATCTATGAAATTAATTACCTATGAAGAGGGTGGTGAAGGAAAAATGAGTAGTTCTGATATCCCGGATGAGATGAAAGCCAAAGCAGAGGGATTAAGGGAAAAAATCATGGAAGCTGCTGCCGAAAGCGATGATGAACTTTTGGAGATATTTTTTGACAAAGGAGAATTATCCGAGGAACAGATCACCAAAGGTTTAAAGACAGGAATATTAAATAAAACCGTTCTTCCGGTTTTTTGCGGAGCAGCGGATAAAGTTTTTGGTATTGATTTTTTATTGAATTTTATTGCAGAGTTTGGAGTAGTTCCTTCTGATTATAAAACCATAAAAGGAAATAAACCTGGTTCTGAAGAGGAAATCGAACGTAAAATATCTGAAGATGAACCTTTTAGTGCTCTGGTTTTTAAAACCATATCAGAAGAACATGTAGGAGAGATGTCCTTAATTAAAGTCTTATCAGGAAGCTTGAAAAGCGGAGTAGAAGTAGCAAATACATCAAAAAACTCTAATGAAAAAATCGGACAAATTTATTTGTTAAATGGTAAGCAAAGAAAAGAAGTTGGAAAACTGGCAGCAGGTGATTTAGGTGCCCTGGTTAAGCTGAAAGGTACGTATACTGGTAATACCTTATGTGATTCCAAAGTACCTATTCAATATAAACCGCCAGAATTTATTAATCCCTTGGAGAGTGTTGCCATTAAACCTCAGAGTAGAGGAGATGAGGATAAACTATCCAAAGGGTTACATATTCTTAACGATGAGGATCCGAATTTTACCATTGTCTACAATCCGGAACTTAAGCAGACTATTCTTTCCGGTCAGGGAGAATTACATCTGAAGGTTATATTACAAAGGTTAGCAAACCGATTTGGGGTTAAAGTATTAGAAGAAAGACCCAAAATTCCCTATCGAGAGACTATTACCGCCAAAGCGGATGATAAGTATCGTCACAAAAAGCAAAGCGGCGGGGCGGGCCAGTTTGCGGAAGTATGGCTGCGCGTCGAACCTCTGAAACCAGGAGAAGGATTCGAATTTGAAAATCAGGTAAAAGGTGGAGCAATATCACAGCCGTTTATTCCTGCAGTTGAGAAAGGAGTCAAAGATGTACTGGGAGAAGGTCCATTGGCTGGATATAAAGTTGTTGACGTGAAAGCAATAGTCTATGATGGCAAAGAGCATCCGGTCGACTCCAAGGAAATTGCTTTCCAAACTGCGGGCCGGGAAGTATTTAAAAAATGTTTCTTAAGCGCAAAACCAATATTACTGGAACCAATTTACAATATTAAGGTAAAAGTTCCTGAAGAATATATGGGTGATATTATGGGGGATCTTTCCGGAAGAAGGGGAAAAATTGAGGGCATGGATACAGAAGGTAATTTTCAGGTGGTTAAGGCAAAAGTACCTTTAGCCGAACTGGATAAATATGCTACTTCATTACGTTCACTGACTTCCGGACGAGGATTGTTCTCCCGCACTTTTTCTCATTATGAGCCCATCCCCAAAGAATTGGAAAAAACAATTATTGAAAGATCAAAAGCCCCGGAGAAAAGTGAAGAGAGTTAAAAGCTGTATCTTGTATACTTACTATATAGTCGTGAAATGGGTTGATTATAATTAAATGTGAAAAATTGTTAAAGTTTGATATTTAATTTTTAAGATAAATTACAGGGCAAATATTCTAATTAAAGGAAAACTATTGTCTGATTCTAAAAAAGATAAAGAGAAACCAAAAAATCATGACTTACTGTGGGCTCCTTGGAGAATGGAATACATTTCCGATTCTCATAGAAAAAATGAGTGTATTTTTTGCACTCTTCCCAAGAGTTCAGATGATCGCAAGAATCTTATTGTTTTCAGAAATACCCATGTTTTTGTGATTCTGAACCGATATCCCTATAATAACGGACATCTTATGGTGGTACCTTATAAGCACACTGCTGAACTGTCAGCCCTTTCTGATCAGGAAAAACTGGAGCTTTTTAACGTGATTCAGAATTCCCAACAAGTCTTGAAAAAAGTCATGGCTGCCCAGGGATTTAATATAGGCGCCAATATAGGTACGGTTGCCGGGGCTGGAATTGATGCTCATATCCATTTTCATGTAGTTCCCAGATGGATAGGTGACACCAACTGTATGCCGGTCATTTCCTGCACTAAAGTAATCTCAGAATCACTGGGAGATACCTGGGAGAAGCTGTACAAGGAGTTCAACAAAAAAAGGAGAAAAAAATGAAATATTTAAATCTGTCATTATTGATAGTCATTTTGTTACTTGTATTACCATTAATGACTTTTGCCCGGGAAAATCCAAAAGTCTTAATGAAAACCACTATGGGTGATATCACTATTGAACTTTTTAAAGAAAAAGCACCAATTTCTGTTGAAAATTTTCTCTCTTATGTAAAGGAAGGTTTCTATAATGGCTTGATATTTCACCGGGTAATCAAGGATTTCATGATCCAGGGGGGAGGATATACAGCTCAGATGCAAGAGAAAGAGACCAAAGCTCCTATTAAAAATGAAGCAGGCAATGGCTTGAAAAATAAAAGAGGAACCATAGCTTATGCCCGTACTCCGGTGGTAAATAGTGCTACTGCTCAGTTTTTTATTAATCATGTTGATAACTCTTTTTTAGATCATAAATCGAATAATCCTCAGGAATTCGGATATGCAGTTTTTGGTAAGGTAGTGGATGGTATGGATGTGGTTGATAAAATTGCCAATGTAAAAGTACATTCATTGCCTAATGGAATGCAAAACGTTCCGGTGAAACCGGTAGTAATGGAGTCGGTTAGTTTAATTGAAGAGAAAGCAGAAGTAGAGGAAGAGAAAACAGAAAAAGAGGAATAGAGTGTAATTAAATTTGTAAAAATGTATAATACCCCACAGAAGTTCCGCCTCTGTGGTAGATATAACCTTCTGAAAGTTCCAAGTCATTCACTTTCTTCAGGACAAGCCATTCAGAAGGTTTTTTATTACTTTCCCTGGTTTTGTTTGGAGATGACTATAGAGTCCCCTTCGTTGTTGTTTCATTCCGAACTCCGATCTGCAATCTCCTTCAGAAATAATACTTAATTAAGATGATATATTTAAAATTCTCATATAAATACTTACTTTTTTAATCACTCATTTGATCAAGGAATATCCCTTACTTTGTCATCCCCGAATGTTTCCCTGCCAAATACATGCAGGGACAAGTTAGCCGGGGATGCACCCTTCAACCTTTACCCCTGGATTCCCGCTTAAAGATGGCGGGAATGACAGAGTTGGAGAATAATAATATAATTTTACTCATTTTCAGTTTAGGTCGTGATCTATAGGGAGTTGACTACAAAGACTCTTAGGGTATTGTTTTATTATAGTCTCCGATTCGGATTCTTTTTTAAGGAATACAATTTATTAAAATTATATATTTAAAAAACATTAAATACAGACATTTTAGTCATATTCGATATAAAAAAACCTTTTGAAATGTTTCAAAAGGTTTTTTTATTTTAAGTAAAAATCTTAATTTATAGAGATACAGTAACTGTACTGGTAAGTGATATACCTCCAATCGCCAGGTTGATTACATCACTACTTACGAATAACACTTCCAATACAATGGCTTCCCCGGGATCAAAGAGGTGATCGAAAATATTTTTAAGAGTATTGATTTCTTCACTTGTAAAAAAATCATCGATATTTTCAATAATAAGTTCCTCTCCCGGATTTATTTCCGAGAGGGTGATTAATTGAGGAGATTGCCCCTGTACGTAGGCGTAAAACTTCATAGTAATTTTTGCTAAGCCGTTATTTTTCACTGTCCCGTTGATCATAATATCTTTTATCTCATTTATATTATCCTGATACTGGGTATAATCATGGGAAGGGTAAATGGTTTTGGAAATCAAATAACCATGATACAGCACCAGATTTATATAGTCTATAGATATATCAACAGGGGTTTCACTGGCTGCTAAGTAGATATAAAGAGTTTGCATATCAAGATTATTCAGAAAGAAGGAAACCAGTCGGGACAGAATTTCTGAAGAGGATTCATTGAAATCTTCCAATCCATCCAGGATTTTACTTCCATTACCTGGAACGGTAAAACTTCCGTAAAGTGTTGCCTGAGATGCCAAATCACTATCATCAAGTGATCCCCTGGTACTTAAATAAATTGACAAGGTCTGATCTGGGGAGAGATTGTTGGTGAATGAGGCATTGAATAATCCATGACCGCCGGATAGTATTCTGATAAACAGTTCGATATTATCCGGATTTATATAATATTCATTACAGTTAATGGAGCTGGCTTTAGCTAGATTTTTGTATAAACTTGAATTTGAAGTAATGGGATACACTACTTTTTGATTACTTGTATTAGCGTTTTCTGGGCTGATAATTTCTTCTTCAAAGGTAATATCTTTGCTTAATGCCTGATTAATCATTTCTTCACAATTAGTGGTCAAAATAAGAAAGATGAAAAGAAATAGAGCATTTCGTGACAGTACAGGCAAGATTTTCATATTTTTGATCATTATCTAATACCTCCTATCTAATTAGTTATATTATAAATAATTCACTACCGTCAAAATGCAAATGTATACTAGTTATATAGAATCTGCAAATATCTTGCCATAGGTTATTAATTCTTTTTCTTGCAATTTTTGAGTCCATTTTATATATTGATTCTTATTCAGGTGATTGAAATACATAACAATTAAGGGGAGATACTTATATGGACAAAGCAAAGAAGTTATTAAAGGAATATCCATCTGCACGTTGGTTTGTGTTGTTTCTGGTAAGTGGTCTTATGTTCGGAACTTACTGGTTTCAGGATGGCCTGGGCCCTCTAAAGGAAATGTTTGAAACTCAGCTGGGTTTTACTCCTGAACAATTCGGAAGACTTATCAGCTCTACTACCTGGGCTAATTGGGCTTTGATGATTATAGTGGGAGGTATGGCTCTGGATAAATGGGGTATCCGCAAAACCGGCCTTGTATTTGGGAGCATAGCAACTGTGGGTGCAGTAATCGTTGCTTTGGGAAGTATGGGGACTCTGGGGGAGAACCGGCTCTGGGTTATGATCGGAGGTCGAATTCTTTTCGGAGTAGGCTTGGAGACAACCTGTGTTCTGGTGCAGCGAACTATAGTGAAGTGGTTTAAGGGGTATGAGCTTGCCTTTGCCATGGGAGTTAATGTGGTGATTGGCCGTTTGGGTACATTTGGAGCAGTTTCCTTTGGAGTCGATATTTCCGGAGGGAACCTAAGTGTAGCCCTTATAACAGCAGCCTCTCTGATTGGCCTGGGATTCCTGATGTTCCTGGCTTATTTTATTTTTGATATAAGATTAAATAAACAAGTAACCGCCACCCTGGAAGAAGGAAAGGAAGACTTTCATTTCAAGGATGTAGTGGAACTGATCACCAATCATTCTTTTATTTATATTGCTCTTCTCTGTGTGGCTTTTTATTCTGCCGTATTTCCATTTGTGCAATATGCTCCTGATCTTTTAATTAACAAATTTGGCTTTACTTCAGCTATTCCTGATCTGTCAGAAATGTCTTTCTGGGAAAAGGTTAGTGCTATATTACATAATGGCCCCAAGGTAACCGGTTTATTGCCCTTTGGTACTATAATTTTTACTCCTATTTTTGGTAGAGTTGTTGATAAAAAAGGAAAGGCAGCCTCTCTTATGATTCTGGGTTCATTTCTTCTCATTTATGCTCATCTAACTCTTTCTGTGTTTAACAGTGTTATTCTGGGATATAGCGGTTTGTTTGCTCTGGGTATAGCTTTTTCTCTGGTACCTGCTGCCATGTGGCCTGCAGTTGCCAAAATAGTAGCTGAGAAACGTCTGGGCACTGCCTATGCCACCATGTTTACTATTCAGAATTATGGACTGGGACTTTTCTATTGGGGAATCGGCACTGTATTGGATCTGGTGAATCCCGGGGTAGTGGCAAAAATACAATCAATTCGGGAAAATTTATTGGCTCAGGGATTGACAAAAGCAGAAATAACTTCACACATTAATCAATTAAGAGAAACAGGAGAAATAGCCCCTTATAACTATACAATACCAATTTTGATGTTGGTTGGTCTGGGAATTATTTCTGTTTTTCTAGCTTATTTGCTTAAAAAGGCTGATAAAAGACAGGGATATGGCATTGAACTTCCGACAAACTATTAAAATTTAGTTGCGTACCATTGTTTATAAATAATGCAAAGGAGAAAAAAATGAAAAAGGGAAAAATACTTAAACTTTTTGCCGTGATATTTTTGTCAGTTATGCTGATCATTTTGGGATGTGCAGGAGGGAAAAAACTTGCCAGACCATTTAGCGGTGAACCGGAAAGCGGGTTAACATTTTCTTATTCCTTAAATCCAGGCATACCCTACCACTATGCCCTGCAAACCGATATAGTCCAGAATTTAGAAATGCAGGGAAGGAGCATGCAAACTAATATTTTTTCCGCTGTAGGATTTACTGCCCGGGGCAAAGAAAAGAGTAATAATGATTTGATTATAGAGATTAAGATTGATTCTATTTATTCTCTTATAAAAGGGATGGCAGGAAGTCAAGAGCTTGATCTTTATCCTCTCATGAAAAAACCGTTTGAACTTGTACTATCTCCAAATGGAAAAGAACTTGAATTTAGGGGGAACGATTCCCTGCAGGTAGATGTGGGACCCATGGCTGGTGGGGTTATAGGAGTGGAGAGATTTTTTCAACAGGTATTTCCAGATATTCCGGAAAATTCGATAAAGATTGGACAGACCTGGACTGAAAATGCGGTTGATACTACTAAGCAAGGTGGTATGGATGTGGTAAGTGATTTGGAAATGGAACATACTTTTAAGGGTGTTGACATTATGAATGGAATGGAATGTTTGATTATTACTACTTCGGCTGAAGGAACACTTGATGGGCATGGTGAGCAGATGGGAAATAGTATTGCCATGGAGGGAAATATTGAACTGGAATCAACCTGTTATTTTGCCTATAAAAAAGGTATTTTTATCAAATCGGAATCAAAAAGCTTTATTGAAGGAACTTTAGCTGTAACCGGTGGCATGAGTATGACGCTTCCCATGACTATGGAGACAGAGAGTTCGGTGCAGTTAGATTAGTTTTTCTTTATAATATTTCGGGTATTTTTGCTTAAGCAGATTTAATGCTTTTCGAGCCAGGAGGGGATTATTAATTTTATTTTTAGCTAATAGAAAGATTCGGTATAGCAATGAGGCTCTGGTTTGACATTGGGGATACCATTTTACATAGGCAGAATATAATTGAACTGCATTCAGGTATTGATTGGTTTTTTCCAGAAGAGAGGCAATTTTAAAAAGAAATAAGGGATTGATTTTTTTTAATATTTTATATTTACGAATCTCAGAATAAATGGAAAGCAAAGTTTTTTCATCCCTTAATTCTATAATAATATTTAGAGCTTGATTATAGTATAAACCGGTCTCATCATAGTTTCCTTTACTATAAGCATTACGGGCAAGATGGATTTTTGCCAGGTAATTATGGGGCTCACAGGTATTAATTTGATTAAGTTGTGCTATAAAGGCCGGAGTGTATTCAGCCTCTGCCGGTAAATTGGTTATTTCTGCCAATTTATTTTGTTTTAACTTTTCCTTTGATAGCGCTGTTTTTCTCTCCATATCTCCGGATACATATTTGATAATAACAACTATCAATGCCCCAAAGATAAATCCGCCTACATGAGCCCAATGAGCTGTCCCGGTTTGAATTCCTGAAAAAGCATTAATAGATTCAAAGAAAAACCAAATGGGAAGAACAATACCGGCAAAAATTCTAAAGGATCCATAAATAGGATAGAAAAATATCAGAAGAAGATAGAAAAAACGGATTTTAGTTTTGAAATGCTGCACCATAAAAGCGCCCATAACTCCTGCCACTGCTCCTGAGGCTCCCACACAGGGTTGGGTCATATTTCCGGCATATAAAGCATGAACAAGTCCTGCAACTATTCCAGAAAAAAGATATAATCCCAGAAAACGCGGCCATCCCCAGTCATCTTCCAAATTACAGCCTACAATCCAGAGAAAAAGCATATTAAAAAAGGCATGCCAAAAGCCGGTATGAAGGAATAGTGAAATGAAAAGTTTGAAAAAGTTCAAGTGAGCCGGAATAAATCCCCATTTATGCAAAAAAGAATTTTCAATAAGTTTTTTAAAGTCGCGGAATAATGATAACCATTTTGCGTAGGAAGGGCTGTCCGGTGGAATAATCTTTTTTGTAATTATAAATTCGTGGAAGGTTAAGGGATTTCTTAATTTTAATTGTTCTGATCTTTCTGGGGATGTAATATATTGTGATTCAATATAACAAAGTTCTTGATGAAGATTAATAATTTGTTTATTGTCATTACTTATGGTTTTTGAAGTAAAAGCCCATATAATAAAATTTATTACAATAAGGGCTATGGTAAAATTAGGATACCTTTTAGTATCTTTTTCAGTGCGAAGAGGGAATATGAAAAACATATAATTTCCTCTTTTTTAGAATAAAATTTCAGATTGAAATCATCTGATTGATAAAATCAGTTTAAAATTAAATATAATTTTTTGCAAAAATTATACCTTAGAAATTCATTATTTACTTAAATAAAATTAAAATAATTTATTGTGATAGAACTAGGAAATTACTATTTTTAATAAAAAAGGAGGATATATGAAATTATATAATTTTATTACCGAATTTTTCCTATCCATTTTATTAACTTTTATTCTTTCAAATCATTCCTTATCTCAAAATAAGAAAATTAATGAAGATTCAGGATCAGCCTACAAGTTTACCATTGACTATGAAGTTGCCAGAACACCGGTAAAGGATCAATATCGAACCGGAACCTGCTGGTGTTTTGCCACCATTTCCTTTCTTGAGTCGGAAATACTGAGAAAAGGCGGTGATATGGTTGATCTTTCCGAAATGTTTGTGGTTCGACATACCTATCCTAAAAAAGCTATGAATTATATCAGACTCCATGGAGATGCCCGTTTCGGTCAGGGAGGATTATCCCACGATGTAATTAGTCAGATCAAAAAATTTGGAATAGTACCGGAACAGATGTATCATGGGCAAAGAATTGGGGAGGAAAAACACAATCATAGTGAAATGTTTGCTGCTCTTCAAGGATTTTTGGATGGCATAGTGGAAAGAAGAGTCGGAAAAGTTACCCCGCGATGGGGGGAAGCATTTCAGGCTATACTGGATGTATATCTGGGCCCGCCTCCCATGGAATTTACTTATCAGGGTAAGTCATATACTCCCAAAAGTTTTATGGAATCTTTCACTATTGATCTAGATGATTATATTGAGCTTACCTCCTTTAACCACCATCCTTTTTATAAACAGTTCCGACTTGAAATACCGGATAATTGGTCCTATAATACAGAATTCTACAATATTCCACTTGATGATATGGAGGAAGTGATTGATAAGGCTTTGATACATGAGTACTCAGTTGTATGGGATGGTGATGTCAGTGATACTAACTTTTCCACACGGGAAACCGGTTATGCCATAGTCCCACTTCAAGATCAGAATGATATTACAGAACCAGTTCCAGAAAGGGAAATAAGGCAGGAATATCGACAGAAATCCTTCGATAATTTTACCACCACTGATGATCATTTAATGCATATTGTGGGAATTGCCCACGATCAGAACGGTACCAAGTTTTATCTTACCAAAAATTCCGGGGGGACTGATCGTAAAAACAAGGGGTATGTTTTTATGTCTCAATCTTATATCCGTTTACGCACTACCTGTATAATGGTGAATAAAAACTGCTTATCCAAGAGGATCAGGTCAAAATTGAACCTTTAAATAGATTTTAAGATTTCTTCAGATAATTGATAAGCTGTTAGTTAGTCACATTAATGAGGGTGAAACGGAGCATGGGAGTGTGGAAGTATCGGAGTATAGGGAAGTAAAAAGTCGAAAGGAAATATCCGAGATAAAGACAAAAGATAAAAGATAAAGGATAAAACATAAAACATAAAACATAAAGATTTAGGTTGAGGTTAAGGCTGAAAATGGGTATATAAATTTATCTTAACCTCAACCTTAACTACCTCCATATAGTAAATTATTTAAGTATTCCTGATAATGGGGATTTAGGTTTATTTATTGCTTTATAACTTCCGCATTCCTGATAGTACCCAGTACGGTTCCTCCTTGAGAGAGGATAACTCTTACTTTTCTATGTTCGGGATATGCTAGAATGTCCCCCTTTACAATTGAACCTTCGGTTATTTTTATGGTGATGATATGATGATAGTCAGAAGTACCGGTTTTTCTTTTAATGATAATATTATTCCCCACCATTGAATTGTCAAATAAAGATATATCACCATTTATGGTTTTTATATCATCTCCGACATTAGTATTGTAAATATCAATATCGCCGTTGATGGTATATACATCACCATTAATTCT
>CAZKMO010000069.1:0-17515 GCA_964554015.1 uncultured bacterium | reverse complement strand
TTTGTATTATACATATTTTAGCTGAATACTATGAATGATAAATTTGATAAAAAATTAACCGATACCTTTCGAGAAAAATTTGAACATTTCTCCGAACCGTATAATGCCCAAAACTGGTCCAAACTGGAACCGCACCTGTTTTCCTTAAAAAGAATCAGGATGCTAAAATACAGCCTGGGGATGGCTGCCTGTTTGGGTTTACTAACAGTGGTAGTTATATTATTTACCATATATCCTGAAGATCACGCCCTCACCACAATCAGTAAAAATATCCTCCCGGACAGAATTGAATCAACAAAATCATCCTCTCCTGTTGCCCATATAAAGGAGTTGGGAACTCAGGATAGCAAAATAGGAACCCAGGAAGAACAGCATTTATCTGAAAAGGATATATTTAAATCCCAAGATCATCTAATAGAAAAAAATATAAAAAATATGCTGACTATATCCTTATCAGAAAAACAAACCGGGATCAGAAAACCTGTCACACTGAGTCCTGATTCTCCAGTTTTGGCTGATCTACGGTATATCCAACCAGGATCCTCACAAGAGAAAAACAAAATAAAATTTGGTTTCGTATTTTCTCCCCAAGTACATCAAACTAAAAATGATTATGAGGCTGAAGTTAACTTTGCCGGAGGAATCTCTTCTGAATTTCCTCTCTTTTCCCAGGTAAAATTAAATGTCGGCATTTTACTATCCCAGCAGAATATCGGATTTGAAAACGATATCCGGCCTACATTGGAAGCTCGTAATGTCTGGGGAGGAGACCAATTCAAAAAAACAGAGGCCCGATTATTGGCGTTAGATATTCCTATAAACCTAAAATATGATCTGATAGAAGCTTCGGAAAGTAAGGTTTTTATAACCGTCGGAATATCGTCTCTCGCCTATTTCAAAGAACAATATAGTGATATTTACTATTCAGAGAATGCTATAGATGTTTATGGTGAACCCCAACGGACAATTACAATTTTCAGAGAAGAAGATTCCTCCGTTGATGCTTTCCATCGATTCGACCTGGCAAAAATACTTAATGTTTCCCTGGGAATGGGCTATAGATTCAGAAACAACATGGAGATGCAGATTGAACCCTTTGTAAAATATCCCTTAGGTCCTTTGACCAGTGAAAACATTAAAATCGGATCAGGCGGTATTCAGTTTCGGATATATTTTTAGATTGGATTATAATGTACACGGTTATTTAATAGAGCTCGGAATCGGTATCGGTATCGTCATCGTAATCGGAAAGATTAAGGAAATCAAAAATAAGCTGATTAATGATAAAGGGAGTGGTTATCAGAAATATTGTAAATCAATAAAATATTTGATTTCACGATATATTATCTAAGGAGGTACAAAAATGAAAACCAAAAAAAGTAAAACTGTATATATACAACCTATATTACTAATGGCAATCATTATCTGCCAAGGTATAATCTTATCTCCGCTAATTGCCGATGTGCCCTATCCCAGCACGCATAAGCCAACCGTGCCCCACCATATGCAGTATATCAATTTTCAACCGGTGCAGCTGGACATATTCGGAGAGTATATATCCGGTATGCTGGTTGACCCCTATGCGGATCTATCCTGGAATCCCGCTTTTATTCTTTCTCAGTCTCAATCGTCTGCCTATCTTAAAATTAATTTCAACCAAGTCGAATCAAGTTCTTCCTACTATATCAATCCTGAGTATAATGACAGCTATGCCATTCTTCCCCGCTGGTACTCCTCTTCTACCATAAATATTCTGAATGCGGAACCCATATACCATATTGCTTTTCTGAAAACCATATCCTCCAAACTAAGTTTGGGAATTATCAATCAGTCAATACTTGATTACGGACCCTATCGTTCCACCCTATGGTGGGATCAGGGAGGTTGGGATAATGAAAGAGCCGCTTCTGCCTATGCTGCCAAGCCAGAGCCCCAGACCCTGCATGTGGATGAGAATAACCAGCATATAATAGGGAACCACCTGGAAACCTATCTGGGCTACCAGCTCTCACCTTCCCTTGCTGTCGGGGTGAAACTGGGGCATTACCTGTTCCGGCAGGAAGGTCAGCTATACGATTCCAAATGGGGATATCATCCCCACAACAGTTACGCGGATCTGAATGACGAATCTCTGAATATTGACGGCGATCAATACGAAGGAGGGGTCGGTCTGATCTATCATTTCAACCAAAGCACTTCCCTGGGCATTTACGGCAGTTATATGAGCGGTTCGACTTCAGACATCCGCGCTGTTCAGGATACTTCGGATTACTGGTCCGAGGATGCAGAAGACACCAAATATTATGATCTGCAAAAATATGATATGTTCAAAAATGAACAGTATTCTTCGGATGATTCCCAACCCCTCATTACTCTCACTTTTGAAAAAAAATTCTCCCCAGTACTGAGGTTGCGTTCCTTTATTAAATCCTGCTGGCTGCAAACAGACATAAAAGGGACAGTCAGTTCCCAGGATACTACCTATAGGGATAGAACCTTTAATGACTATGACAACGGTAGTTATTATTTTCGTCGTTATCAGTATAACCGGTATCACAATTCAGATTTACATGGACAGGGAGAAACCCGTTCCAGCACCTTCCAGTGGTTTACCTCCCTTATCTATGCACCGGATAATAATTGGTCTCTTTTGGGTGGTATCTACTTTTCCCGCTCTGTTTTGGACAGAGAAATAAGGGAGAATTCGGACTATCTGTCCCGATTTTACGGCGAGTATTCAAAACATGACCCTGAAACCAGAAAGACCCTCTATACTCACGAAAAAAACTATGCTTATGAATTGCACACCGAACAATGGAGATGCATTCTCCCCCTTGGATTCAGAACCACGGTTGTAAAAGGATTTGATATTATTATGGGTGCGGATATACGTTTTATTGGTTCTGATTCCCAAGAAAAGGGTGCCTTACTGTATCCTGAAATAATTAACAAATCCTGGAAAAATAAGGGTCTAATCGTCAATGATTTCGAGGAGGACAGATACGAACTGTACACTTCGGATCCCTCCTTTTCTCTCCGGAGAGAAACAGCCATTCATCTGGGCGCAACCTACGAACATGTCTCCGGATTACGGATATATCTCAAAACCGAGGGTGATTTTTCGGATATGGACTACTGGGCCCTGGGATTTGAAATGATTTTATAAAACCCATAATCTATTTTTTTAGAGGAGGTATTAGAATGAAAAAATCAGTTCTCTTTTTATTCACCCTTATTTCTTTCATTCTGTCTGGGTGCACCCGGAATTTTTCTGTTATCCCCGATAAAAATATTGACCGGGAATTAAAACCTCTGGAAAAAGAATTGGCTTACTCTTCTTCAGAGTTTGGATTTACAGTTTTTAAAAAAATTGCCCAACAAAGCCCTGATTCCAACATCTTCATTTCACCCCTCAGTATCTCCCTGGCCCTGGGAATGACCTATAACGGGGCCGCAGGTGAAACAAAAAATGCTATGCGTTCTACTTTAGGCTTTGAAAATTTGACCGATAATCAAATCAATGCAAACTATGCCAGTCTCATATCCTTGTTAAGGAATAAGGATACAAAGGTAATAATGGATATTGCCAATTCCATCTGGATCAGGGAGGGTTTTCCGGTGCAACCGGAATTCATGGATGTGAACAAAAAATATTTCTATGCCCGGGTAGCTAATTTGGATTTTTCTCTTCCGGAGGCAGCGGAAACCATCAACAGCTGGGTCTCTGATAATACCAACGGCAAAATAGACAAAATAGTGCAAGATATTGATCCTCAAGTGGTTATGTATCTCATAAACGCAGTCTATTTTAAGGCCTTTTGGCAGTATCCCTTCGATCCGGAACAGACCGCAGAAAACTGGTTTATAAAACAAAACGGTGATTCCGTACTCTGTTCTTTTATGCATCAGGACAGGCAGGTGCAGTATCTGGAAACTGATCAGATAGTAGCCGTTGACCTGCCTTATGGAAGCGGATATTTCAGTATGTCTTTTCTTATGCCAAAATCCGGCTATAGTGTAGTTGATTTAATTTCCGCCCTTGACCAGAATGAATGGGACAGACTGGTCACTGGATTCTCTACTGTACAAATGACCGTTACAATTCCCAAATTTACTCTTGAATACAAAATAACCCTTAATGAGATATTAAAATCTCTGGGCATGGAAATTGCCTTTGATGCAGACCGAGCTGATTTCTCCCCCATAAATCCTGATTATCAGCTGTTTATCAGTAATGTGCTGCACAAAAGTTTTATAAAAATAGATGAAGAAGGCACAGAAGCGGCAGCCGCAACTTCCGTGGAGATTTCCTTGACCAGTGTACCCATGACACTTCGCTTCAACCGGCCTTTTGTCTTTGTGATACGGGAAAGAAAATCCAATACCGTATTGTTTATAGGAATATTCCAAGAACCGGTTAAGGAATGAGCATGAATTTATAGTAATCTGTAATTAGTGAGTATTGAGGCGAGTGAACCGGTGTAGGGGAGAAACGGAGTGTCGGAAACGAGTAGCATTCAGAAGTCAGAAACCAAATTTCAGTAATTAAATTAAGTGGAGAATGGAATAGTGAGGATGGAGAAGGGAAAAAAGGGTGTCCTCCTGAAAAAAATTTACAGTTTTTCTAACCATTTACTTTTAATTGTCATTCTGAGTGACTAAAAGGAGCGAAGAATCTCACGCCAATAAATGAAAAGGTATGACTATTTTTTTACTGATAAAGTGCGATTCTTTAAAGAAATCACATTCATTACCAGCTAAACGTGCTCCTTTATTGACTCTAAAGTGGCACGAGATCCTTCGTCACTAGCGTTCCTCAGGATGACCTGGTTATTATGTATTATATTGGGATAAAGACAAATTAAGGTAATAGAAGTAAGAAAAGTACTTAAAAATTGAGAGCTGAAGGAGAAAACCTATAGTTAAAGTTGTAAACCTATTTCAGGACAAGACCAAAAACAAAAAAATAAAGTCATCAATATATTATCTCTATTTTCCAATACCAATTAAGGAATGAAAGACCTCCGCCAGTTTTTCGGTTAATTTCCTTCTGGAATACTGGCTGATTTCCTGAAAATCGGGTTGAAGTGTTTTTCCTTTTCCCCAGTCATCAAAGGCATCTTTTAAAATCTTGTAGAATATCTCAGCATCAGGAGTTATTTTCCCGGCTCTGGTTTTTTCAACTATTTTCTGAGCATCTCCTTGTTCCCCTATTCCCAGAATTTGATTACCGGTAGCCAGATACTCAAAAAGTTTGCCCGGAATATGACCCCGGTAATTTTCCGCTTTTTCCAGAAATAATAAAAGTAGGTTACTTTTCTTTATCTGGTTAACTGCTTTCTTATGAGATAAGTATCCCTGAAAATGTACGTTCCTATAGCCTGAAAATAACTTCTTCAGATATTTTTCAATTTCTTCAGATATCCCGCCAATAAAATTAAGTTCTATTTTCGATTCCGAATCTTTACTGTTATCTAAAAAAATTTTTATCTTTTCAAAAGCTTCCCGGTAAAATCTGTTTTTATTTAAGGTACCCATATAGGTAATAATGAACTTATGCGAAGGTTCGGTTATACCCTTAAAATCTTCTTCATCAAAACCATTGGGTATGATGGTAAAATTCGTTTTGGCAGGGAGTGTATGTAAAAAATGCTCACTTACACAGATCAGGTGGGTGGCAGAATCAATGACTGATTTTTCCAGATATTTATCAATTTTATGGGTGATGCCGGATCGATTATGTTGGTAATAATGCATTTCCGTCCAGGGATCCCTGAAGTCTGCAATCCAGGGTACACCGCTGAATTTGACCAGCTTTCTGGCAATCAAATGCACTGTGGGCGGAGGTGAAGAAGAAAAAATAATATCCGGTGCTTCCTGTTTGATTATCTGTTTTCCTTTGCTTACCCCAAAAGGAAGCCATCCCACCTTGGCATCAGGTATAAAAAAATTCAACCGGATATATTTTGAAATTTTATCAAAAAAATTCCTGTCTTTCTGGGAAAAAATATCATGATCTATGGTATGCTTCAATTTCTTACCGGTTAAAAATTTATATACATTATTCGGTTCCAGAATAGAAGAACGATACACTTTACATTGGGATGGTATGTCCTTTAATAAAGATTTATCTATGGCAGGATATTCTCCAACTTTAACGGTCAAAATCAGAGGTTGAAATCCAAAGTCAGGCAGATATTTGGCAAACTTCAATATTCTCTGCACACCCGGTCCTCCGGAGGGAGGCCAGTAATATGTTATTAAAAGTACCTTTTTCATGATTTTTCATTCAGATGTTTGATAAATATCCTCAAACCCCTTATCAATTAAATATCTGTAGGTAGGTAAAAATTCTTGATATAATCTTTTATAAAGTTTATCTGATACTGGTTCCTTTTTTGCCTGACCAAGAAGACGTAAAAGATATTCCTTACTGAATTTCATGAACTTATTTTTGAGTAAATACTTATATAAATTAGGTTGTTTGAGTTTAATAGGGCGTATAGTATTTCTGTAGATCAATCTGAACATTTTACTGCCTGTAGCATTTCTTCTTTGTTTACTAAATTCAATAGAAAATTTGTTATCAATGTTCAAAAAATTACATAGCGAACTACTGAGTAAATTAAGATTGTTTTTAGACTCTTCCAAACTTATTATTTTAAAATTCTCTTTTCCAAAACAATCCTCAAAAGCGGGTAAATATTTTTCATAATGGCTGTCGTTTATGGATTGCTGTTTTAAATTGTCCACAATATCGTCTAATGATTTTTTTTCCTCAATATTACCTAATTGTTTTGCATAATAAATATGCGATAATAATCTGTCAATAGGATCTCTAATAATAACTAGAATCTTTGCCTCAGGGGAGTATTCTTTTATCTGCTTTGCAATTTCCGGCCTTCGGAAATAAATAGGGGTAGACTCGCCAAAATATTTAAATTTTTTTTCAAAAGGAAAATTACTTTGATACCATTCCAAATCCTTAGGATATTTTTCTCCGAAATAGTGCAATTCACATTGTTTGGACATAAATATATCCGGAGAACTATCCAAATAAAAATGCAGCCAGGAAGATCCACTTTTCGCCACTCCTACCACAAATAAATTCGCTCTATTGCTGGTTGTATGGTTTAACATAGGCCTCCAAAATTATTTCTAAAATTAATTGAATTTAATATTTTTCAGGTTCTGTTTCCAATTTTTCACCTTACTCCATTTTTCCCAGGCTCCCTTGATTCTCACCATTTCCTGATCATAATAAAAATTAAAAAGATAAAGAATCAAAGGATATAATATCAATACTATAAATTTTAATAAAATTCTGGGAATAATTGAAAATGGATTAAAGAAAAAACTAATTCCGTAAATCAATAAAGAAACAATAATTATTTTTGATATCCTATACCATTCGAATTTAATGGGATACAATTTATAGGAATAATAATAACCCACAGCCACAATATAAATAAAAGATAGTAAGGTAGCTACAGCAGCGCCCATCATTCCAAAAAACGGGATTAACATAAAATTCAATAATACATTTATGCCAGCCGCACTGGCTATGATCCAGGCAATATAGTTGGTTTTCTTCTTAATCTGCAATCCCATGTTAACCACTGTAAAAATACCTTTTATGGCAATAGCAAAAACCGCAATGGGTACGATGGTATAGGCGTCCCAATACGATTTATCTCTGGCAAATACATGTATGATTCCTTTGGAGAATATTGATATGAAAAGTGTTACCCAAAAAATAAAGAATACAAAATAAGTAAGCATTTTTGCGTAATATCTTTTGGCATTATCATCTTTTAATTTTTTCCAGGCTAAAGGTAAAAAAGCATATCTGAATGATTGAATGAACATGGTATCAATGAGATTGGCAAAATTATACCCCAGTGAATACATTCCCACTATCGCCCAATTAGTAAGATATCCTAATATATATCTATCCCCAATATTTAGAATTTTATTTGATATGCCCGCAAAAGCCAGAGGATATCCAAAGGTAAACATTTCTCTGATTTCATGTATTTTAATCCTAGGGGTGAATTTTCGAACCATCAAGGGAATTAACAATAACAAACAAATCAGACTGCCTCCAAGTTGCCCCCAAAAAATCCCGATAATTCCTATTCTTAAAAAGGCAACCAAGTAAATGGTAATTATTAACTGTGTGAAAAATCTGATTATGGAGATGATGACGAACTGGACAGATTTCTCTTCAGAACGCAAATAAGTAAGACCGATATTATTTAAAAGGTTGGCTCCCACAATTAAAGAGACGAGAATCAAACAACCGCTGTATTCAGTGGAATTAAACATTAAATCACTAATGATTGATTTTAAGCTAAGCATTACAAGAAAAACAGCAATTGAAATACTTAATGTAGAGATAAATGCGGAAAATAATATAGTCCCGGATCTATCTTTGTTTTCTTCCAGGTTTAACCATCTGAGCATAGCAATAGGCAGTCCAAAATGCAATATACCCACCATGAACTGCAAGGTAACTTCCAAAATGGCATAAATACCAAATATATTAACATCTATTACTTTTGTGTAAACTGGAATTAATAATATGCCCAAAATCTTGGATGTAAAATTTCCAAAGGTATATATACCGGAATGTTTTATTAATTTACGGAGTTCTTTAAACATTTGTTAAATTATAACTTGTTTATCTTTAAAAATTACCTTTAAGATTTTCTTTCAAAATATCATCTAAAAAATCTCTATCAATCATATTTAAAAAACCCTGAATAGTTTATTAAATCTTTTCCAGAAAAAATTAGCAAATCTGTATTTCAGATAAGTTGGTTTTCTTTGTTCCATAGACCTAACCGAATTATAGTTAATCTTTTCAGGAGACAATTCACAAAAATCAAGTAATCGTTTTCCATCCTTGTTAATTCTTTCCGCAATAAAGGGAAGCAGTTCAAATTTACAATCAACCATAAAATCATATAACCAACATATTCTTTCAAAATAATAAATGAAACTGTTTCCGCTTTTTTCCATAGAACTCATAATAATTTGTTCAGGATTTCGTATAGTATACACTACTTTTATTTTACGATCAGTAAATTTGTCTAGTTCATTGATAAAAAACATACTAAGAGGATGTTTTGCCATAACAATTTTATCCTTTGGTAAAGAATCAAAATAACTGGTTAAATCATAATCCTTAAACTTTTTCCTTTTATTTACAAAATTTTGTATTTCTTTTTCTTCAAACCGGGAGTAGGACATATCCCATTTAGGATTATCCCATATTTCTTTTGTGTAGGCGCCATTATCAATTAAAAATTTACTTATCAGGGAAGTATAGGAATGAGGGACTCCATTAATGATGATAAAAGGTTTACTCATTTATTTTCTCCATTTCATTTATTACTTGTAAAACTAAATCCATCGGAATCTGCATACATTTATATTTATCCTTTTTATAAATACAATTAATATACCCATTTTGGTAACAGGGTGCACAGGGTAAGTCCAAGGAAACAACTTTTGCCTGATTCCATGGACCGTTTCTAATTTTATTAGTCATGCCAAAAAGAGCAATAACCGGAACTTTCATAATATCCGCAAGGTGCATAAGACCATTATCATTGGAAACAAATAGTTCGCATTTACCAATTTCCAGGGCCGCTTCCCTGATAGTATCCGTTTTGATTATCTTCACATTCTTATGTTTAGTTTGACTCTTTATCTGTTTGTTTAAATCGATTTCTGTTCCAAATAACCTTATTTCTCTATCCCTGAGTTGATCCAGTAATTGAGGCCACTTATGCCATCGTTTTTGTGGATTTCCCCCGCTGCCGGCAGAGATACCTATAACTCCTTTTTGCTTTTTCCTGGGAATGTTTAAGGAAAAATCAATGTCTTTTTCTTCAATTCCCAACCAGGAAAGCAGATGTACATTATTTATAATCTCCGACTTATTTTTATTGAATTTCATGCTGTTGGTGTAAAAAAGAGTACTCAGGATAGGGAGGGATCGGTGTCCGGACAATTTAAAAGAACAGGGAAACCCGACAACTTTCCGGCATTGCCTTCTGGCCTGGAAGGTCACTGGTAATCCCTGAGAATACAGAACAATACCGTAATCATATTTTTTATTTTCTTGATCATTTTCTTGTAATAGTTCAGGTACTAAATCGAACAGTATTTGGGAATTGGTATACAAATGATATCCATTTTTGTTTAACAGCTTCAGGGCAGGGATAAATGCAATTTGATTACCAATCCCGATGTGGGCAAATATTTTTATGGTTTTTTTCATCTTTTTCTGAATAATATCAAAGTTTTTTCCTTACTGAATTTCTCTTTTAGATTCTTGTATTCCTTTATAGAAAGCTTCAACAGAGAAATTTTCCTATCTATTAATGTTTCCGTTTTTTTCCTCACTCTCTCAATTTCCTTATCATTCAATCTGTCTCCCACTATAACCAGATCAATCAGTCCGCTGTCATTACCTATGGCATAATCACCTCTGATAAAAGCCAGATAAATATCTCCTGCCTTATTAATAATATTTGAGATCACCTTATCGATGCCGGTTGATTTTAAAACAATCTGTCTGATCTCCTGAAACAGAGGATGCTGGTTGTTGGCTCTATATATCTTACTCCGTCCGTCTTTTTCCATATCGAGGATCTTGGCACTGGTTAATTTATTCAGCTCCACCCGGATTCCATTGGTGGATTCGCCGAATTCTTGGGCCAATTGACGCAGATATCGCTTGGTGGAGGGATTGAGAAAAAATTTCAGCAATAATCTGATTCTGGTTTCGGAAGTAATTAAAGTGTTTAACATACGCTGGTCCTGAATAATAATGAGTAAAATAATTACTCATAAAATGTAATAAAAGATTATCCGTAATGCAAGTTATTTATTGGAATTGTCAGTCTTCGATTAAACTCAGACTGACAATATTATTACCTTCCGATTTGTCCACAATAGGAGGTAAACGTCTCCCATATACCCTCTTATACCCTATACCTTATACCAAATTAATAATTTCTTCCTGTAAACAAATTAATATTTTTAATTTTCTTTTACCTTCGTTAAAAAATTTGGGCATGTTTTTTCTTTTATCCTTTATCTTTTATTTTTCTTACTTACTTTAATACCTCCCTATTAACCAGCTGCTTCGGAATCCTCCCTGCAAAAAAATCAACAATATTCTGGACTGCCATTTCCGCCATGCCCTTTCTGGTTTCAATGGAGGCGCTGCCTAGGTGGGGAGCCAGGATTACATTGTCGAGTTTTTTCAGTTCAGAGGGAATGTCTGGTTCCTTTTCATACACATCCAGACCGGCAGCAAAAATTTTCTTCTGCTGTAGGGCCTTGATCAAAGCTTTCTCATCCACCACTGGGCCGCGGGAGGTATTTATCAAAACAGCAGTCGGTTTCATCAAAGATATCTCTTTTTCACTAATTAAATGATAGGTTGTGTCCACCAGAGGTACATGCAGACTGATAAAATCACTCTGCCGTAATAGTTCCGGCAGATCCACTTTCCGGGCGGTAAATGAAAGTCCGGGAGGGACGGATGTATCACAATATAAAATTTTCATATTGAATCCCAGGGCTGCTCTCCTGGCCAGGGCTGTGCCGATTCTTCCCATGCCCAGTATTCCCAGAATTTTTTCCTGGATATCCTGCCCACAGAGCAATTCCGGCCCCCAAGACTTGAATTTTCCGGCCCTGGTAAACCGGTCTGCTTCCACTATTCTCCTGGCTGCTGCCATTAAAAGAGTAAAGGCAAAATCAGCCGTGGTTTCAGTAAGTATATCCGGAGTATTGGTTACATAAATACCTCTCCGAGTGGCATAGTCAATATCGATATTATTATACCCAACTGCATAATTTGCAATTATTTTAAGCTCTTCTGCCTTATCCATGACTTCTTTATCGATATTTTCAGTAAGCAAGCAGAGCAGGGCATGGGCATCCCTGATTTCCCTTAAAAGTAAGCTTCGGTCACAGAAATCACCTTCACTGATGAGGGTTACCTGATCAAAATTTTCCTGTAAAAAATCTATGCCCGCATCCGGAATTTTCCGGGTGATAACTACTTTTCTCATCTGCTATCCCTCCATCTGGTAAAAGCATTAGAAGCTACTTCCTGGATAAGTTCGGGATGATTTTTAAAATAGGTGAGTGGCCTCCTTAGTCCTCGGGAAGCATCTTCGATAATTGACACCTGATTATTTCTGATTTTTTCATACCCAAGTCCCAGAGATCCGGCAACCACAATGACCGGCTTGTGAAACTTTTCTGCAGCAGAGACTACTCCTGAAATGGTCTTACCGGCAACAGTTTGGGCATCGATGCGCCCTTCTCCGGTTATGATTACATCACTTTGTTTAACAAATTTTTCCAATTGCAGCACCTGCATGACAAAATCTATTCCTGAAATAATCTCTGCCCCTAAAAATACAGTGAGTCCGGCACCCAGCCCTCCGGCTGCTCCTGCACCTTGTCCATCTGCAATTTCCATGTGCAGAGATCTTTTGACTGCCCGGGCAAAATTTCTTAAGCCCTTATCCAGTAATGTAACCTGAGAAGCTGAGGCACCTTTCTGAGGAGCATAGACATAGGCTGCCCCTTTTCTGCCGTAAAGCGGATTCCGGACATCGGAAGCTACCAGAAATTGACTATCTTTTATGCGGGAATCAAGGCCACTGCAATCAATAGAATAAAGTTCAGCCAGGGAGGCCCCGCTATATCCTTCTTTTTTTGCCACCTGGATCTCTTGCTGGGCTTTATCAAAAAACTTCACCCCTAATGCCTGGGCCATACCCATGCCTGCATCAGTAGTAGAAGATCCCCCGATTCCCAGAACGATTTTGGTACAGTTTTTGTCCAGAGCAGCTTTCATCAATTCCCCAACTCCAAAAGTTGTAGTGTTGAGGGGATTTCTTTTATCCTCAGGAACTAAATGTAATCCCATTGCTTCCGCAGTTTCGATAACGGCAGTTGATGGTTCCTTTTTCATGATTCCGAACCGAGCGGATACTTTACTTTTTCTTCCCAGAGGTCCTGACACTTTTTTCCGGTACATATGCAACCAGGAAGAAAGTACAGTCAAGGTACCTTCCCCGCCATCAGCAAGGGGAATCCTCTGAATATGAACCTGCGGATCAGCCCTTTTGATACCCTGGGCTATCAGTTCGCTTATTCTGGAAGCTGAAAAAGTTCCTTTAAATGAATCCGGACAGATTAATACTTTCATACTTGTTGATTATGTAATTAATAAAATATTTATTTGTTTTTTTAGTAACTAATTCGTATTTTGGTTCTAATTTTAAGGAATCATAACATTTATTTATGATAACAAATAATATAATGTCCCAGAAAATGATTTTCAAGAAGATTATATCATAGCACACACAATAGTTAAGGAGAAAAACATGATCAGATCAGTATTGTTCAGATACACTTTACTAATTACTATTTTTATTATGTTATTAGTTTCCCAGAGTATTTTGGCCCAGGATTCACTTTCGGTTACTACCGCAATAAAATATGAATACGGCGTTTCTGCAGGTATGATTTTTCCCGCAGAGATAAAATTCTCAGATTTACGTAATGAAATCCGTTCCACTAATTCATTATTGATAAAAGGATATATAGATAAATATCTTCTGCCCGAGTTTATGATCGGACTGTATCTGAATTTTTCCTACAGTAACCTGGAGGAAATCGATGAATATGAGGAACCCTATTTGACTGAGACAGGGTGGAAATTCAAGACCAAGGAAGATATTACCGAACACAAGGCAACAGTTTTTGAAATCGGGGCTTCATTTAAAACAAAGTTTGTTTTATCTCCTTCCTGGCTCCTAAAACCGGGACTTAATGTGGGATACAGACAATTTTATTTCCATTACAAAGCACACTGCGGACTTGAAATGGACGATGCCCACGGTCTGGCTGTTAACGGAAGTGCTGAATTTCAGTATCTTTACTCGGAGAATATAATTCTTTTTGCCGAGACTGGTTTTCTCACCCAGCCGTATGGAGGTAAGGAGGATATAACCTATATGGATTTCGGTCCAATTTTTTATATCAGTGTGGGTATTGCTTATTAGCAGTAGCATATAAAATTAACCACTATTTCTGTATTTAATATTTTCTTCTATAATAATGAGAGATTGATTGGAAATAAGGTTGAGGTTGAGATGTAAATCCTGCCAAAGGGATTTTGCATAACCTTAACCTGTTTTTATACTCTTTTCGACACTCCATTCTACTTTTTTTCCTTTTGTATTTTGTCTTTTGGATTTTGGATTTTGGATTAAAAAGCCCCTGAAGGGACGTCAGACTGCACCTTAAATTGCAATTATTAATCCAAAATTCTTAATTCTCAATTTTTAAATCATTACACACAATCATATCTTCCTGATAAAGGAAATGATTAAAGAACACAAGCCATTAAAGATACAAAAAAAAATTTGCTGATTATAAAATTTATTTTTATAGAAACCGTTCTTTACCAGGTTGAGAGACATGAATTATTTTTATTGAGTGGCGTGAGATTCTTCACTCGCTCTGCTCATTCAGAATGACATTACGGAGTGTTTGGTTTGAAAAATGCTAATTTTTTTAAGGACGACACCCATTTTTTTCTTTTTCCTTTTTACTTTGTTCCCTCCTCCCTTCTCCTTTCCTCCATTTTCCATACTCAACCTTAACCTAAACCTTAAACTATTTTTCATTCCCTTTTCCATTCTCCCTATTCCCTACTCCTTGTCTCCTTCCTCCATTTTAATTTTTTCTTTTGTCCCTTCGACAAAGCCTGTACTGAGCTTGTCGAAGTACTCAGGACAGGCTTTTGTCTTTATCCCCGGGACTTCCCGGTCTTGATTTCCATAAAAAAAATAAGTATATTTCAACACATAAAATGGAGGTATTAGTTATGCCTAATAAAATCACCTATGCATCATTATTTCTTTTCATATTATTCTTTTTAAATTGTGGGGAAAAAATGATTAAACAGAAAGCTTCCCCAGAATACGTAACTCTTCAACTTAATAAGCTTACTCCTGTAACCATTGCCCCTGATCTTTCCTATTTACCGGCTAATGAACGTCATGTAATAAAGCTATTAGTGAAGGCATCCCAGCATATCGATAATATATTTCTGGAACAGGTATTCCAAAAAAATCAACAAATTCTGCAGACTTTAAAAGAATCCCCGGAAGCAAATCAACCTTATATCGATTTATTTACCATCATGTTCGGTCCCTGGAACAGACTGGATAATAATAAACCTTTCATCAACAATATGGAAAAACCCCCCGGTGCCAATTACTATCCCCTGGATATGACCAAAGAAAAATTCAACCATTGGCTTAAAAACCACCCTGATGACAGAGAACAATTTGAAAATCATTATACCGTTATCAGATCAAAAAATAAAACCCTGATAGCCGTACCCTACTCCCAAGAATATTCTTCCCAATTAAAATCCGCGGCTAACCTGCTAAACCAGGCTGCTCAGGAAACCAGAGATGCATCCTTGAAAGAATTTCTTACTAAAAGAGCCGATGCTTTTCTCTCCAATGATTATTTTAAAAGTAATATGGCCTGGATGGATTTAAATGGTGATATTGAAGTGGTGATTGGCCCTTATGAAGTGTATGAAGACAGATTGTTTGGATACAAAGCCGCTTTTGAATCCTTTGTATGTGTGGTGGACCATGAGGAGAGTAAAAATCTACATACCCTAGGCACCTATCTGGATAAAATGGAAGATAATCTGCCTATACCGGATGAACATAAAAATTTTAACCGGGGCACATCCTCTCCCATAAAAGTGGTTAATGAAATATTTACTGCCGGCGACACCAAAGCAGGCGTTCAAACCCTGGCCTTTAATCTTCCCAATGATGAAAGGGTGCGGGAGAAAAAAGGATCAAAAAAGGTACTTTTGAAAAATGTTATGAAAGCTAAATTTGATCAGATCCTGCTGCCCATTGCCTCCCAGGTATTATCTGCTGATGAATTGAAGAATATTTCCTTTGATGCCTATTTTAAACATATTCTTCTGCATGAAGTCAGCCATGGTCTTGGCCCCGGCAATATTAAGGTGAATGGCAGGGAAACTTCGGTAAATAAGGAATTAAAAGATCTGTACTCGACTATCGAAGAATGTAAGGCCGATGTATTGGGAATATACAATATCCTCTATCTCATTAAAGAAGATGTTCTGGATGACACCCTTGCCAGTACCCTTCTCCCCACCAATCTTGCCGGCATATTCCGTTCCATAAGATTCGGAATCGAAGAAGCCCACGGTGGAGCAAACGCCATTCAATTAAATTACTACCTGGAACAAGGTGCGGTTACCATTGATGCCAACGGCCTCTTTTCTGTTGATACCCGAAAATACAGAGAGGCAGTAGGAAGCCTGGCTGAAAAAATCTTGATGATCGAGGCTACCGGAAATTATACACAGGCAGAAGAATTCATGGCAAAATATGCTTTACTCAAACCGGAAGTACAATCCGCGCTGAATAATCTGGCTGAAATACCCATTGACATCAGGTCGGTTTTTTCCATTGAAAATGAACTGTAATATAATACTGCCACGGATTGACACAGATGAAACACGGATAATATATAAATATAAAATAATATAGGTTCTAAATTTTAGAAAAAATATCGAATTAGAGTTTTTTTAAATCGGTGTTAATCTGTGTTCATATGTGGCAAATTGTAAATTACTAACGCAGGATAAATATAGAATAAAAAAGACCTGGTCAACCCGGGTCTTTTTTTAATTGTTTCAGTAAAAATTAAAAATGAAATATTATATCTTTTCTACACCATCACAAAAAATCGATACCGAACGTATCCGTACCTGCTTACAGAAAATAGCTGATACTACCAATACCTCGGGTCTCATAGTTACTCTTTATCTCCTGCCCGGAGCTGCTCAAACCAGAGGGGCTGCCTATGTTCAAAAAAATCTTACTCCCCGGAACTTTACCACCGGACGAGGCAAGTGGGCCTTCACCCGAAAATTCCCCCCACCTGGTGACCTGCCTGCACATTATAAACTGATTAGATTGAGAATTGACAGCAGCAGCAAACGATATCCCTTTAGAGAAAGAGATATATACGGTTGGGAATTTTACTACCCTTGCTTTTATGATCACCTGGCTACTCTGTTTGCTCATGAGCTTCACCACTTCCGCAGATATCATCTTGATCTCCACCCCCGAGAAGGCGAACAGTCTGCCAATAAATGGGCAGTGCAGCATGTCCGAGCCTTGGGATATGGCATAAAGGCGCGAAAAGTGAAAAAAAAGAAGCAGAAAAAATCCAAATACAGCACCTTGCTACAAAAATTCCCCCTGCTCGATCCCTATTTGGATTTTCGTCAGCTAAAACCGGCCGACCAGGTCAGAATCACCTATGACCCTTCCCGGAAGTATGGCAACCAGACCGCTACCGTGAAAAGATCCATCCGTTCCAACTCCAAACGCCTGGT
>CAZKMO010000068.1:0-17791 GCA_964554015.1 uncultured bacterium | reverse complement strand
AGGAGGCACCTGGCTGGTAAAATAAAAATAATCATCCAGCCCCCTTGCACCTACCATTTTTTTATAAAAATCAACCTGATCTGCATGTCCCCCTACTAATAAAAAAAGCGCTTCTTTATATTTTTCCACCACTTTTTCAGCACTGTTAATTAAAAAATCCAACCCTTGATAGGGTTCGAAGGTCCCTGTATAGAGAAGTACTTTTCTATCATTTAATCTCAGTTTATTCCGGATTAAAGCGGTTACATTATCTTCACCAAAAATCATACTGTAATCAATAACATTTTCAATTAACACCGATCCTTTCTCCGGAAAGTGCTGTTCCACTAAAGAATAAAGATCAGGACATATGGTTATTACCCGGGTGGAATACTTTAACACCCAACGCTCCAGGGCTACAAAAAATTTTTTAATGAGTTTTGAATGAGTGAATTGAAAATTACTCAGTTGCTGAGGAAGGCTGGAATGCATATCATAAATATGGGGCAGCTTAAAAATACGAGCAAAAAATGTCCCCCAGAATCCTGCTTCCTCATGGGTATGTATTAATTGGTAATTACCTTTCAACAAATAAAAAAAAGTGGTAATAAATAAAAAAAAATCAAGAGGGATTTTCTTAAGAGAAGGACCGATTTTTATCCTGTTAATACCTGGAATCTGGGGAATACGAATGATTCTCACTCCGGGAATAATCACATTTTCTCCTATGGAATAAGTTAGAAGATCGACCGTATATCCTAAATCAGATAAGGTTTTTAGGCGTCCTACCACACTCAGAGGAGTTCCTCTGGGTTCAAAAATAGGCTCAGGAGCAATCATCAATATTTTCATACAACCTACATATTTTAATTAATCAGGCTGCGCCATACCCGGTTATAACCACAAAAAATGTACTAACCAAGATTTTAAAATCTAACCATAAAGAAAAATTATCAATATACTTTAAATCCATCTCCATCCACTCTTCAAAATCCACCTCATTTCTACCGCTAACCTGCCATATACAGGTCAATCCCGGTTTCATGCTCAATCTCCTCCTCTGCCAGGTTTCATAATTATCCACCTCTGAAGGAATAGGCGGTCGCGGACCGACCAGACTCATATCCCCTTTTAAAATATTAAATAATTGGGGTAATTCATCGATACTGAATCTTCTCATGAATTTTCCAAAAGTAGTGCAACGGGGATCTTTCTTCATTTTAAATACAGGTCCGTTCATTTCATTCTTTTCATTCAACAAGGCCCGATGATTTTCAGCTCCCACATACATGGATCTAAATTTATAAAAGGTAAATTTTCTCCCGTATTTTCCACTCCGAATCTGACGAAAAAATACAGGTCCCTTAGAGGTTAATTTAATGATTATTGATACTATAATAAATAAAGGAAACATAAACACAAGTGCGGTAAAGGAAATAATCAAATCAATGGTTCTTTTAATAAACAATTGCCACTCTGTGGCAATAGAGGTATGAAATATTAACAAGGGTACTTCTGCTAAACTGGAAATACGCATTTGGGCAAACCTGGGATTATAGAGGTCCAGAGAAACTGCTGTGCTTACTCCTTCATTCTCACAATGAAAAATAATTTTCTCAATACGATTAAGCCACATCCGGGGAACCACGAAAACCACCTGATCAACCACCAATTCTCTCAGCAAACGAGGAATATCCCTTATCCTACCCACAACCTCATAATTTAATATCTTCTTCCCTAAGACTTTGGGATCATCATCAATCAATCCTACAATCTGTAAACCCCAATTTCTATGTTTATTGACAGTATTAATAAACTCTTGGGCTCTTCTTCCGGTTCCCACAATAAGGAGATTAATGAGATTATGCCCACTGCGATATATAATATTCAATGCTTTCCGAATAATAAATTTTACTATGGTTAATAATATCCCACTAATAATAATATATCCGGCAATATAAGAACGACTGGCAATTTCCATTTTAATGATAAAGGTTATGCTTCCCAGAAAGATAAGGGTTAATACACTTGACTTGATGAGATTCCATATAATAATAGCAAATGATTTGGTTCTGAAATTCTTATACACCCGGTAATAGGACATGGTCATTATCCATATGGGAATGGAAAGTATACCTAAAAGCAAAAAATTCTGCATAAAACTGGCAAAACTTACCCAATAAGATAAATCAAATGATTTACGAACTTCGGTGGATATAATATATGATATCAAGAAAGCAAAAATTATCACCACCGCATCAATAATTTTCATTAACCGTATTAAAAATATTTCTTTTTCTCTAATCATAGATTTTCTTTACTTGAATATGGTGAAATTTATATTACCTTCTTACTTAGGAAAAAATCTGCAGGGCTTTCCATCTAGCTCTTTTCGCTTAGGATTTCTGAACACCCTTAAACCAGGTTATAAACTCATTTATTCCTTCTTTTAGGGAAAAGGAAGGATTATAACCCAGATTTTTTCTGGCTTTGGTTATATCTGCATAAGTCACTTCCATATCCCCCGGCTGTTCCGGTACTGTTTTTATTTTTGCTTTTTTATTCAAACTCTCTTCGATTAGTCTAATTAAATTATTCAACTCTATGGTCTGAGACTCGCCTAAATTAAAAATGTTAAATCCCTCACATTTTTGGATAGCCAGCAACACACCGGTTATGATATCATCTATATAGGTATAATCCCTTCTGCTTTTACCATTACCAAAAACCGGGATTTCCTCACCTTGGTCAATTAAACTGGTAAATTTATATATTGCCATATCAGGACGCTGTCTGGGTCCATACACAGTAAAAAATCTTAGACAGGTAACCGATATATCATAAAGAGAATAAAAGGTATGGGTGATGAGTTCCCCAGCTTTTTTAGTAGCAGCATAGGGAGAAATGGGATGATCAACCGAATCATCCTCCGAAAAGGGAACCTTCTTATTATTACCATACACCGAAGAGGAGGAAGCAAAAATAAATTTTGGAATTTTATGTTTACAACTCAATTCTAAAAGATTAATAGTACCCTCAATGTTCACCTTCTGATACATCCGTGGATTTTGGATGGAAGGACGAACTCCTGCCCTGGCAGCCAGATGAACTATAACATCAAAATGATTATCCTTAAACAAGTTCCCTAACAATTCCCAATCCAATATATCACCCTTTATTAATTTAAACTCAGGATGATCATTACATATTTTAATATTCCTATACTTAATTGCAGGATCATAATAGGGATCAAAATTATCCAAACATATAACCCTATCTCCAGCCTGCAATAAACGTTCACATAGATGGGATCCTATAAATCCAGCACCGCCGGTAACCAAAAAATTCATACCTTGCATTCCTAATATCTATAATAACTATATCCTTCATGAGCCAATTCCACTCCAGCACAATTCAAAATGACACCAATCACATTAGCATGGACCTTACTGAACAGACTAATCTTATTATTTATACTATCTCTATTTGTTTCATTCGCTCGTACTATTACAGCCACTCCTTCTACAAAAGAACCCAGTACCACTGCATCGGTAGCAGCATTCAGGGGACAGGTATCCAAGATTATGTGATCAAAATGTTCTCGTAAACCTTTAATAAAATTCTTCATCTTGCTTGAACCTAATAATTCAGAAGGATTTGGAATCATTGAACCACAGGTTATTAAAGAAAGATTTGGTATATAAGTCTCATTTATAACTTCTTTTGCAGAATTTACTCCGGTAAGATAATTAGTTAAACCAGGTTTTTTATGAACCTTAAATATATTATGAAGTACTCCTCTCCTTAAATCTGCGTCAATAAGCAAGGTATTGGATCGCTGTTGAGCTAAAGCAATGGATAAATTAGTAGCAGTAAATGATTTTCCTTCTCCAGGAGAAGCACTGGCCAGAATCAGTGATTTTAATAATCCATGTTGCCTGGAAAAAAGAATATTTGTTCTTAAAGAGCGATACGCCTCACCAACTGGTGTAGGTGAATAATCATGGGTGACTATTTGCGAACTAATACTCTTTGCCTTTTCTGAATCCTCCAAAAACTTATCATCAAACTTGACCTGGGGGATCACTCCTAATATATCCAATTTTAAATAATGTGCCACATCTTCCCTGGTTTTTATATTTCTGTTCAGCTCTTCTAAAAGCAGTACACTTCCAAAGCCTAAGGTTAGTCCAAGCATTAATCCCATAGCTATTTTCTTCATATTATCACTTTGACTCGGTTTTGAGGGAGGCAAGGCTGGATCAACTAAAGTTACACTTTCAGATTCTACGGCTTGATTAATTTGAGCTTCCCTGGTTCTTTTGAGAAGCATTCGATAGATTTCTTCGGAAGCACTCCTTTCTCTTTGCAGCTTAACAGCTTTGAGTTGTTCATCCGGTATATTATCCAACTGTTGTTCCAGGGCCATCTGTTCTGCCTGTCGCTCTTTTTTCTCCTTCTTTAAATCTTCTATTTTTTGCTGAGCTATGATAAAAACTTTTCCTTCTAATCTGGATATTTCATTATTTAATTCAATTACGTCGGGATTTTCTGATGGACGCCCACTATCTAATAATCTCTCTCTTCCCTCATCTAATCTGTTTAATTGCCTCTTGATCAAACCTAATTCCGTATTATCGTCCAGACTCCGCTGATTGGTAATTTGTCTATAAACAGTATGGCTTGGAATAGAAGCATCAAATTCTTCATTGGTAGGATCCAATCGATTCAAAAGAGTTTGCAGCATCTCAATATCCAACTCAATATTTTTTATCTCGGTTTCCAGTTGATCCAATTCCAATAAAACCTGCTGGGTCTCTTCATCTAATCCTTCCGGATGCCGGTTACGAAATGACTTCAACTGGTAATCATATTGAGTTAATCTATCCTGAGCCAGGTCACATTGTTGTTGCAGAAAATCAAGAACAAAATCGCTTTGTTGCTTATTAATTTTCCGATTTTTTTCTGAGAAAATATTGGCAATCATATTCACAGTTCTGCTGAGTATGACAGGATCTCGCCCTTTGAGAAGGATTACCAGCATATTTCCAACTCCTACAGGTCTGAATTGTAATCGAGATCGTAATGAACTCACGGTTGAATTAAAATAATCAATGGAAAAATTAACTGTTTCATTTTTATTTATCTCAGGATTTAATACAAAAGTCATTCCATTATAACTGAGGGTATCGTGGAAGGATTTTTCACTCAAACTATCCAACCTGTTATTTCCATGACACAATGAAAAATATCCATTTGGATAAAACTTTATATAGTATTTCCCAGGTATAACATCCTGAATAGTAGTAAAATAAGTAAAAACCTGTTCTCTGGTTATCTGTACACCTTCTTTACTGGGCAGCTCCAAGGTCAATCCCAGTTCTGCTACTACTTCTTCCATTATGGGGCGGCTTTCCAGTCTTATCATTCTGCTTTCTATAGAAATATCTGCCCCTACATTTTTAAATTCTATCAAGGCTTTGGCCTGATAGGTTGGTGGTTGACTTTTTACATATAAAAACCAGGGTACAGACACTACTACACTCAGTACAGCTATTAACCACCACTTTTCTTTAATCGCCCTTAAATATTTACTTATATTTAAGGATTGTCCCGAAGTAAAAGACTCTTCTGTAAATTCTTTCATTTCTTTACCATTTTTTTAATTATTACTAATATCCTCTCTGAATTCTTAAATAAAGCAGTACAATAGTGGCACAAAGATGTATTATGGAAATAATAAATTGAAACGTAATGCGATTTTCCGCCGGAACAAAAACTTGATCACCAGATTCAATACCAATCTCCTCAAGGGAATAGCCTCTTTCAAACGCATTCAACAATCCTATAATAATCACCTCACCACCTCGCCTTACCTGTAATTTTTCCAGATTTGCACCTACTCTGGGGCCTTCTGCTTGAGCCACAAGATCCCATAATGATTTTGAGGGATCTATCAAATATAAGCCAGGTTGTCTGAATGCCCCTTGCATAGTGACTCTAATTAAAGGTCGTACATATACATAGGGTTCTTTTAAATACTCAGAATATTTTTGCTTAATCAATTTTGTCACTTCATCTAAAGTTAAGGCTTTGATTCTAATCTCACCAACTAATGGTAAAGCAACATATCCTTCCGGATTGATTGGGTACACGCCACTGAAGTCTAAATTTCTCCTCTCTTCATATAAATATTCCCATACCACCACATTAATGGCATCACCTGGCCGGAATATAGTCAATGACTTCATAGATTGACCATTAAGGCTAGTGAAAGATACTATTAAGTAAAAAAAGATTCCAAATGTAAGTTTAGTATTATCAAGATGATGAAATGTTTTAAATAAATTCATTTTTTGAAACTCCCTATGTTTTCCTCATAAGTATGATACTAACGCAAATAACATACCAATGAACATAAAAAAAGTTGTTGAAAACAACAATAAAAAAATTTTCTTCAGATTGTAGTAAAGGGAAATATAAAAAAATTATCTAATCATCATAACTATAATCCCACATTACCTATTTATCTAGACCGATAAAATCTAAACCTTTTTTCTTTGGTCTCAAGACTCATCTTTTTCAAAAGTGACCGCATCCGAAACCAACTGATCTTTTCTTTCCCATATTCTTCAGAACTTATCCTTTTACATATTTTACTAATATTATACTTCGGATTTTCTAATATGATTCTTTTTATTTTCTCATTCAAGGGCAGTTGTGAATTTTTCTGTTGATATTCTGAAGCTAAAGAATCAATCCTAACTCCCTGCCCCTCAAAAAGATTCTCCACTCTGGGATTATAATCAATTAAAGGATTTGTTTCTTTTTTATCACCTATTTCTGCTCCGGCATTAGTAATATCTATACCTCTGATGATTTCAAAATCATTTAAGGCCTCTTCAATAGAATCATAATTTCTTAAAATCTTGTCGAACTCAAGCATCTCAAATACTTCGAAAACTTCCTGACTCATTTGAACAATTTTGATATCACCACCCTGATCACGGATATCTTTCAACTTACCCATAAATGCTCCCCACCCCGCACTACTCACATAAGTAACTCCTCCAATATCAGCAATAACTTGAATATTATTTTTATTAATTAAATCACTAATGACGTTCTCTAATTCTTGACAACTGGAAGTATCAATATAACCGGTAATTGAAAGAAGCGTAACATCGAGTCTTGTACCAATATTATTAACGGAAATATCTATACCATGCATGTATTAACCTGAATCCTCTATTTCAACTGTTATTATTCTTTATACATTTATTATATAATTTTTCGTACTTCTTAATAGTATCATGTTTAACATAATCACCAGTCATACAGTTTTTCTCAATAATCAGCCAATGCTCTCTATCATTATAAAATTTTAAAGCATTTTTTATACATAAAAGAAATGAATCTCTGTTATAATCCTTAAAAATAAACCCATTTCCTTGGTTATTCTTATTATCATGGTGAGTAATAATTTCAGCAATATCCCCTGATCTATATACAATAGGTACAGTACCATACCGAAGGCTGTATATAGGGGATGAACCTGTAGGATCATACTGAGAGGGTAACAACATAATATCAGATCCAGCCACAGTCAGGTGTTCAAGGGAAGCCTCATAATATTCCTGTAGTCCTATTCGATTCTTATATTTTTTTTTCATTTTCTTATAAAATTCATAGGAGGCATCTTCTCTGGAAGTTAAAATTATTAAATACAAATTCATATCCAGACAGGCTTCAAAACTATCTTTTAACAGCTGTTCACCCCCCATATCAATAAAAGAACTAATAAAGGAGCACACTGGCTTTTTATCATCAAATTGTAAATTGAACTCTTCTAAAAGTGCTTTTTTATTTTTCTCTTTGTCTTTTAAATTTTCTACTGTAAACTGAGTAGGAATATAAGAATCCTGTTCCGGGTTCCATATATTAAAATCCACCTGATCCTCGACATGATTCAGTGTGTCTTTCCCGGATTTTAAAAGATCTTTAAACTGCCCTTCTGATTCAACTTGTTTGATATATTTACTGCCGGTGGAATTAACACAATGTGCTGATTGAATTCCTGCCTTTAAAAAATTAAAATTCCCATTACTAACAAATAAATTTTTTATTTCCTCCATATCCTGGTCGAGTCCGAAAAAAGAAACAAATTCACCCTTAAAACTGCCCTGCTCAGTAAAATCTCTAATAGTATATAGAGTACTTATTGGTCGAAAAAATGAATCTTTTTTATAACTGAATTTTAGAAAAAAAGGAATTAATCCTGTCTGCCATTCATTACAGTGAATTACATCCGGTTGCCACTGTAATTTTTTTAAAGTTTCCATGACAGATTTCGAAAAAAGAGTGAATCGTTTGTTGTTATCTGAATAAGCTTGCTGATTCTGGGGATCTCTGTATAAACCTTCTCTAAAAAAATAAGGTTTATAATCAATAAAATACACCTGTACTTTAGTATCAGGAAGAAAAGACGATTTGACATTTATCTTTACAACATCATTTCCCACTGTAACATCGATATCTTTCAATCTGATAACATCCCGTAAGGTATATTTTCTTTCATTAACTACTCTGTACTGGGGTGTTATAATACGAACATCATGACCAATTTCTTTTAATTCTGTAGCATAGGAACCAATTACTTCAGCAATAATATTAGTTTTAGAAAATGGAGCCACCTCTGGTGCAACAATTAAAATTTTTAATTTTTTTTTCATTAATTATATTTGTTTAAATAACTTCTGGCCACACTAACATATTCACTGTCTGGATAATATGTTATTAACCTTTGAAACTCCTCTTTGGCTTTATCATTTTGATTTAATCTATGATAACAAATTCCTAATTTTAACTGAGCATCATCATCTTTGTTGGAATCAGTAAAGGAAAAGACCTTTTCAAAACTGATAATTGCCTGCTCATAATTTTTCATATCATAATAGCATTCCCCTATCCAGTATTGGCAATTATCCGATAATTTGTGATTGCTATTCTCTGAGATTAAATTCTTAAATTTCTGTATTGCCTCCAGATACTGATGATCTTTATAGAATTGGAAGGCTTCATTATATTTTGTCGTAAAACTTCGTGTATCCCTTTCCATCCCGGCAGTCTTCTCTTGAGTATCATAGGAACCACTTCCGGCATTTTCATCTTTATAATTATATCGGTTAAATTGGGATTCACTTTCTTCCGGCTGAGAGATTTCCTTATTCCCCTCATCAACTACTCCTAATAATTTTAACACATCCTCCTCAGTAATATCCTTATTTTCATCATCACCGGATGCATCATCTTTATCTGATAAACCTAATAATTCATCTATATCCTCATAACCACCCGATGTTTGGGTTTCACTCCTCATAGTATTAGCCGTACCTCCACATCCACTCATTATAATCATAGTAATGATTATTACGGCTGTTATGACTAAGAACATACATTTTTTTCTCATAACCGCCTCCTTAATTTAATTAATCTTATTAATTTATTAAAAATTATTCTAAAAATCAAGCCTTGCCGGGGCTCTTCTGATTCTTATTTAACAGTACAATCAATAGAATCATACCAAACAAAATCATCCCAATACAAATCAATTGATTAAAAGTTATTTCTATAATACCCAGTGAAACCATATCCATTTCTTCATAGTATCTCACAAAATCAACCAAAAACCTAAAAAAACCGTACATAATAAAACCCAATCCGGTTATAAATCCGTCAACATGTTTTTTCTTATCAACAGCTACCAGAACTATCATCATTATCAATCCATATAAAGAAGAATACAATTGAGTGGGATGGATAGCAGTACCAAAAAAATGAAAACCAGCTGCACTCCTGAAAGGGAATTCTACACACCAGGGAAGGTCACAGGGTCTCCCGTAACAGCACCCGTTCAGAAAACAACCAATTCGGGTAAGGAATACTCCCAATCCAAAAACTGGAGCAATCACATCAAATAATTTTAAAAGGGGTATTTTTTTCCATCTGCAGTAAAGTATGATTACAATTATAGCTAAGAGAACCCCTCCCAACAAGGTCAATCCTGCTATACCGATCTGGCCCGAGCTTTGAAAAGGATTAAAGGTATCGGTCCAGTGTCCCTTAAATTCCTCCAGATGAGTTAAAACATACATTAGTCGGGATCCGATAATTGAACCTAATAGTACTAATAAAGATAAATCCACTACTTGATTGGGATTTAGTCCCCGCTTTTGTGCCCGCTTGGAAGCCCAGATAATCCCCAGTAAAAATGAAAACGCCAGCATAGCGCCATAAGCTCGTATTTCCAATCTCCCAAGGGAAAATAATATTGGATACATTATGTATTGCCTCCCTGTATTATAATTTTATGATTCTTCTCTATACCTGTTTAAATTTTTTATCAAATTCTGCTCCTAATGACGAAAATGTCTCATACCGGTAAAGGCCATACTTATTCCTTTTTCATCACAGAGATCAATGGAATCTTGGTCTCTTTTCGATCCGCCAGGTTGAATTATAAACTTTATGCCGAATTCATCCGCTACTTTCACAGTATCATCAAAGGGAAAGAAGGCGTCCGAAGCCAATACCATTTCTCCGAATTGGGCCTGGCAGTATTCCTCAAAACTCTGATCTGTTTGTAAGGTATCAAATTCTATCTGCAGATTCTCTTTAGCCTTGGTCACAGCCAGCTTACGTAATGAATCCACTCTATTGGGCTGGCCTGCTCCCATGCCCATAACCTGATAATACCCGGATTTATACTCCCTGCCCAGTACAATTGCATTTGATTTGGTATGCTTACAGGCTCGATAGGTAAAATCCGCCAATTTTTTCTTATCTTCACTAAACTGCGCCTTAGTAACAACCTCAAATTTTTCCATCAAACTGGCATCCTTATCCATTTGCAAACAGCCTCCGGTTATTTTCCGGAAAGTGGTCTTCTCTGTCTGATTGCCAAATAATTCTCCGGTTTTAAGTAACCTGAGTGATTTGGTTTTGGATAATAAATCAAGGGCATCCTTCTCATAATCAGGAGCAATGATAACTTCTACAAATTTCTTGGGTACTTTCTGAGGAATCAACTTTTCTCCCTGAATCATATACCCAATATGCTCTACGTTTTCTCCCTTTAAAAACTCAGCAAAGGCTAAGTCAACCTTTTTATTACAGGCAATAACCGAGCCAAAAGCTGAAACCGGATCCCCTGCCCAGGCCCGCTCCAGTGCTTCCCGGGGGGTTTCGCCAATGGCATAACCACATGGATTTGTGTGTTTTATAACCGCAACTCCGATATACTCTCTCAGATCCTTAACCGCTTCCAAGGCAGCATCACCATCAACATAGTTATTGAAAGACATCTTCTTCCCGTGGATAATTTCCGCCCTGGCTGTTGATGCTTCTTCACTTTTCAAATCCTGGTAAAAAACTGCTGTCTGGTGGCTGTTTTCCCCATATCTTAAATTCCATCCTTTATTAAAATTCATATGCAGCACTTGTTCCTCAAAAAATTTTTCAGATAAATAAGTATCAATACAGGCATCATAGGCAGCAGTTTTTCGGAAAGCTTTTAAAGCCAGCCTTTTCCTTGTTTCCAGAGTTACTTCTCCGGTTTGTTCGATTTCTTCCAGAACCTGATCGTAATCGGAAATATCCGTAACCACAGCTACGTAATCATAGTTTTTAGCAGCACTCCGCAGCATAGAAGGACCGCCAATATCAATATTCTCAATCACTTCCTTCAATTCCACATTTTCTTTCTGAATAACTGCTTCAAAGGGATAAAGGTTAACCACAACCAGATCAATCCATTCAATCTTATGTTCTTCTGCCTGAAGAGCATGCTCTTCATTATTCCGCAATCCTAAGATAGCACCATGAATCTTGGGATGTAAGGTTTTCACTCTTCCGTTCATCAGATGAGGAAAGCCGGTCACCTCTTCTACCGGAATGGTTTTAATGCCGTTGTCGCTGAGATATTGCCTGGTACCTCCGGTGGAAATAATATCCAGGTTCAGTTCTGATAATCCTCGGGCAAAGGAAATCAGGTTATCCTTATTGGATACACTTATTAAAGCTCTTTTCATCATAAAAATACTCTCTCTTTAAAATTATGAATTAAAAACAGGGAATGTTCAAAAATTACCATATATATCTATAACTAAAATATCCCCACAAAACTTCTCTGATTTATACATTCAACTAATTTAACAATAAAAATTTTCTTTTCCAAAAATTTTCTTAATCTCTGATTTACCCATTTTTTTCTTGATTAAATCATGATAAATAATTATAATTCAAGTAACTATTGAACTATGTAAAGTATGAAATTACATTATCCTTTGAAACTTATACTGAACTTACCCAAGTAGAGTTTCAGGATTTCATAATTTTATTATACATACTGAACCCGACTGAGAGGTGAACTCATTGATGAATATTTATATGAAAAGTTATACCCTGCCTGGTTAGGCAATATTATCCTTATTGGACTTGTTCATTTTGAATTCACCCAGGCTGATAAGGGAATAACTTTTTCAGACTAGGTTGAGACTTTTTTCTTACACCTCTGATGAAAAAACCTTCGACATAGGTATCACCCTGGATGAGGAAAATTATAATCTCACTGAAGCTTTAAACATCTATCAGAAGGCAAAAGGAATAGACAAAAAACTCTCTATTGCCTTTTTGCAAATGTTCATTGAAATGGGTTATTGTTCCGGAGCAATAATCAATAATATATTTAACGATCCCTGGGTTAAATCAAAAATAAAAGATTTAGTTATCACTACAGACTTCATCTATGGAATTCCAGTACCCCGGCCGTCCAAAATCATTTGTCTGGGAAGAAATTATAAGGCCCACGCCCAGGAACTCAAACATGCCTTACCTACAGAACCTTTGTTTTTTTCCAAAGCCTCCTCCTCCCTAATCGCCCATAGGGAAAATATTATTATCCCTTCCTGGTTGGAAGGAAGAGTTGATCATGAAGCGGAACTAGCCTTGATCATAGGTAAAACCGGAAAAGATATCCCGGAAGATGATGCTTTACACTATCTGGCCGGATATACCATTATTAATGATGTCACTGCCAGAGATATGCAAAAAAAAGATATCCGGAACAGTAATCCCTGGTTTCGTTCCAAAAGTCTGGATACTTTCTCTCCTCTGGGACCTTATATAATTCCTGCGGATGAAATTAAAGATCCTCATAATCTGAAAATCAAATTAAAAATTAATAATAAAATCAGGCAAAATGCCTCAACTGCTGATATGCTGTTTAAAATCCCTGAAATTATTTCTTACATTTCCAAATATATGACTCTCCAATCCGGCGATATTATTGCCACCGGTACTCCGGAAGGAGTTTCGGAAATTATAGATGGGGATAACATTGAAATCACCATTTCCGGCATTGGCACTTTACAAAATACGGTGGTTAAAGAATGATGATATCAAACACGAAGAGAAGGAGATGGTTGCAATATTTAAATGACAAGCGGAATGATGGAATGGTGGAATAATGGAAGATTGAAAAACTGGCTGTATCCCATCATTCCCCTATTCCATTATTCCAATATTCCATTCTGAAGGAATATATCTTTGTGGTATAACTATAATTAACAAATAAAAGAATTCCATAATACCTAAGAAAAGGAGATCTAAGGTGAAAATTCTGGTTACCGGCGGAGCTGGTTTCATTGGCTCCCATATCGCCGATAATTTGATTGAACAGGGACATGAAGTGGTCATCCTGGATAATCTTTCCATGGGGCGCAGGGAAAACATTAATCCCAAGGCAAAATTCTATCTTATGGATATAGGGGAAAAAGAGGTGGAAAAAGTATTTCAGCTGGAAAAGTTCGAGGCTGTTTTTCATCAGGCAGCCCAAATGGATGTGCGAAAATCGGTTGAGAATCCCCTTTTTGACGCCGAAGTAAATGTAAAGGGGAGTCTGAATCTTTTGCAGAACTGCGTACAATACAAAGTTGAAAAATTCATATTTGCTTCTACCGGTGGAGCCGTGTATGGTGAACAGGAGGAATTTCCCTGTGATGAATCCCATCCTTTACGACCGGTTTCTCCCTATGGTATTACCAAACAGACTGTGGAAAAATATCTTTTCTATTATGCGAAGCAATTTAGTTTGCCCTATACCATACTGCGCTATGCTAATGTGTACGGTCCCCGTCAGAATCCCCAGGGAGAAGCCGGAGTGGTAGCCATTTTCACTCATACACTTCTTAAAGGGAAACAGCCTCTTATCAATGGAGACGGAAAACAAACCAGGGATTATGTGTATGTGGGCGATGTGGTTAAGGCAAATATGAAGGCGTTAAGTTACCATAAAAATGATATTTTTAATATCGGCACTGGTATGGAGACCGATGTAAATAAAATTTTTCACCTTCTTAAAGAATATACGAACAGCGCCAGGCCGGAAAAACACGGCCCCGCCAAACCCGGGGAACAACAGAGAAGTGTAATCAGTTACAAAAAAGCAAAAAAATTACTCCTATGGAAACCTGATATTAATCTGGAGCAGGGGTTGAAAAAAACCGTAGATTTTTTCAGGGGAAAAATGATATGAAAATCACAGTACTGGGATCAGGATCAGCTGTACTGGTTCCGGAAAGGCATGCCTCCGCCTATCTAATTGAATCCCGGGATAACTATTATCTGCTGGAAGCCGGAGATGGAGTCACCGGACAGCTGATTTACTATAACCTTGAATTACTCAAAATAAACAGTGTTTTTATCAGTCACACCCATGCTGATCATGCAGCCGGTATTATCATGCTCATTCAGACCATGCAGCAGATTAAAAGAAGTCTTCCTCTGGAAATATACATTCCTGATTCTCTCCTACCGGGTTTTGAATCCATTCTTCCTTATTTTCAAATTTATAAAGAAAAACTGTCTTTTGACCTTAATTTTAAAGGAATCACTCCTCAAACCTTATTTAAAAGAGATGATTTTCAAATCCAGGCTGTTGCCAATAACCATCTCCAGAGTAACCAGACCTATGCTTCCCCAAGAGGATTGAGGGTCAGCAGTTTCAGCTTTCTTATCCGGGAAAAATCAAAACAGGTTATTTTTACCTCGGATATAAATGATTTTGATCATCTAAAATCTTATACAGACCAGGTAGATCTCTTAATTTCTGAATGCACACATGTTTTGCTTCCGGATATAAAAACATTTGCCCAATCCCAGGATATTAAAAAGGTACTGCTTTCACACATACCTCCGGAAATTCATGAAAAACAACTGACTTCTGAAAATCTATCATCCCCAAAGGTGCATATTCTTATTGCCCAGGATGGACAAGAAATTGAGGTTTAAATGAATTATCAAATAAAAAAACACAATCACCCCCTGGCCCAAAGTATGGGACTTATTGGCAGATCCGAACCTTTTCTTCAGGTGCTGGAAACCATAAAACAGGTAGCTCCCACCAATATCACAGTTCTGATTACCGGGGAAAGCGGAACCGGTAAAGAAATGGTGGCCAGAGCCATTCATGAATTTAGTCAGCGAAAAGATAAGCCGATAATCAGTGTAAACTGCGGTGCCATCCCCCAGGGAATTCTGGAAAGTGAACTTTTCGGACATGAAAAAGGATCCTTTACCGGAGCGGAAGCCAGCAGAAAGGGATATTTCGAAGCTGCAGATCAGGGAACGATTTTCCTGGATGAAATAGGTGAACTTCCCATTGCTACCCAGGTAAAACTTCTCCGGGTTATTGAACAAAAAGAATTCATGAAAGTGGGAGGAACCAAATCCATACGGGTGGATGTACGGGTTATCACAGCCACTAATAAAAATCTGGAACTTGAAGTCAACAAGGGGAATTTCAGAAAGGATCTTTTTTATCGGCTCAATGCCGTAAAAATCACCATTCCCCCCTTAAGAAAGCGTAAGGAAGATATTGCCCTGTTTGCTTATCATTATGCTCAACGGGTCAGCCAGGAAAATAAAATCGATTTTAAAGGATTTTCCCAGGAGGCAATCCAGGAGTTGGAAAACTATTCCTGGCCCGGTAATATCAGGGAAATAAGAAATCTGATGGAACGGATTATAATTCTTAAAAAAGGGGAAAAAATTGAAAAATCGGACATCACCTCCCACCTTATGCAAAAGCAGGAGGTTGACACCAACCTTCCCATGATTACCAAAATATCCCCGGAACAAGCAGAAAGACAGCTTATTTATCGGGTTTTACTTGATCTTAAAATGAGTATCGAAGAAATACGCACCTATCTGTTAGGAACTCAGGCTAAACCTGCTCCCTATCCTGATATTAAGGCTCCTTTTATAACTGAAATTCTGAATGAAAAAGAAGATGAATCCGAGGTGGAAACAGTTCTTACTATACAGGAAATGGAAAAGCGGCAGATTCAGAAAGCTCTCAAGCTTACCAAGGGAAACAAAAAAAAGGCAGCCCAATTGCTCAATATGGGAGAACGTACTCTGTACAGAAAAATTAAGGAGTATACTATTGAAGTTTAATATTCGAAGGTTGAATAAGATAGTATCTTTTTCCCTTCTGCAGTCTTTAATAATTTTGGTGATAACCGGATGCGGAATCTACTCTTTTTCCGGATCCTCCCTACCCAGTCATATCAAAACCGTAGCCGTCCCTTTATTTGAAAACACCACTGCTTATTACGGAGTCAGTCAATCCCTCACTGACGGGATTATTGACGCTTTGATACAGGATAATACTCTCAAAATAGCTTCCCCTAAAAATACCGATTCCATCCTCAAAGGAAACATTATGAATATAAGAGAACAAGCCGGTGCCTATAATCGCGATGAACAGGCCTCGGATTTTAAAGTGTACATTACCGTTAATTTAATATTTGAAGACAGGGTGAAAAAAGAAAATCTCTGGGAGGAAACCTGGACTGAATGGGGGGAATATGAGAGTAATATGGATGATGGAGTTAAAGAGGCAGCCGAAAAATTCACCGAGAAAATCCTCAACCGCATGGTTTCGGGGTGGTAGGACGGATCTAACAGTACAATCAGATTATAGCTGTTATTTATAAAACACAAAAATTATGGAATGAGAGATATAAAGGAAAAAGGATAAAGTAAAAAAATTTTTATATCATTTTAATTTAATTCAAAATCATAAAATTAAATACTTAATCCCTGTTTTATCTTTTTTCTTTTATCTTTTATCTTTTGTATTTTGTCTTTTTTCTCCTCTGTGCCAGTAGAACTTTTACTCACTGGCGGAAAGATATAGTACACGGAGTCTAATAATACAGTCCTGAACACCAGCATTTTTCCTTAAACACCCCTCGCTTTTCTAATGTGCGGATATGAATATGGGAGTGAGTGGGCGAAGCTGTGGGTGGAGGGGAATTGTGAATTAAAACTGTTGAGATAATCATATTAAGAAAATCCTGAAATCCCAAGAATAACAAAAAGCCTCGAAATAAAATTGTATCGATTAAAGTTAATTATGGAGAAATTCATATTGGGAGATTAGTGAAAGCAGCCGGGGGAGTATGGAATCGTGGAAAAAAGGTTTGGGAGTTACCTTATAGAGAAGTTAAAGGATTAAATTTATATGAACGTATTACTGAATATTAATTTACCAGATATGGATAATACAATTTGCCTAAATATGGTAAAAATGATATATTTTACCAGATATGGAAAATCTTTTACCAATACTGGAAAAATGAAATTACTGATAGTTGGTAGATAATATATATGTTAGCGTCAAAAAAAATCCATCATCATAAATAAAAGGAGAAAAACATGTATACACGAAAATATTTCAGTCTTTTAA
>CAZKMO010000067.1:0-17866 GCA_964554015.1 uncultured bacterium | reverse complement strand
CAAAGTCAGTGGAAATAATCTCGGTTGGAACCAGCATGGCATCCTGATGCACTTTGTACATTTCCATCACGTGATAAGTCGGGGTCAGAATCATTTTTTCCCCTTTGGTAAGGATAACGGCCTGGAGTACGTTTACCATTTGGGCCAGGTTTGCCATGCGTACCCGATCGGCGTGATTGTTAAAAATATTCAGGGTAAGCCCGGCGATCATGGCATCCCGAATGGTATTCTGCTGATACAAGGCACCCTTGCCTTCAGGATCGGTATCGTACCATCCTCCCCATTCATCTACAATCAGGGCCACCCGTTTTTCCGGATCGTATTTGTCCATTATTTTGCAGTTATGATTTATGAATTCTTCCATGAACCAGGCGCGCTGCAGGGTGAGGAAATATTCTTCATCGCTAAATTCAGAGGAGGAGCTTTTGTTACTCCAGTCAATAACCGAATAATGATGGATGGATATACCCTCGAAACGTCGGGCCGGTACATTTATCATAATTTCTTCCGGCCAGTTATAAAGGTGCGGACCTCCCGGTCCCACCGCTATTCTAAACAGTTTTTCCGAATTATAATAGTTGGTCATAGCCGTGGCATATTGTTTATAGAGGTTTATATAATGGTCTACCGACATGTTGCCCCCGCAGTCCCAGGATTCATTGCCTATTCCCCAGAACTTTACCTTCCAGGGATCCTGGCGACCGGATGCTTCCCGCAGGTCGGTGAGATAGCTGGTTCCATTGGCGTGATTAACATACTGTACCCACTCCACCGCCTCCCGTACCGTTCCGGTGTTCATGTTTACGGCTAAATAGGGCTCTGCCCCCAGCAATTCACACATATTTAAAAACTCATTGGTGCCAAAGCTGTTGTCCTCACGGTAGTTGCCCCAGGTCAGGTTTTCAATGGGCTTTCGTTCACTTTTGGGGCCGATGGCAAGTTTCCAGTGATAGGTATCTGCAAAACATCCTCCCGGCCAGCGCAAATTGGGAATGTTTAAATTTTTAAGTGCTTCTATGACATCATTTCGAATGCCGTTGGTATTGGGAATTTTGGGGTTATCTTCTCCTACATATATCCCGTCATAAATGCACCTTCCCAGATGTTCGGCGAAGTGTCCGTATATGTGTTTGCTTATGGGCGTTTTTGCCAGGTCAGCATTTACTGTAACTTTAGTTTGGGCGATTGAAACAGCCGCCCAAAATCCGATAGCAAGTGTCAAGATAATTTTTTTCATTTTAAAATCCTTTCTTTAATTATAGCTGCTGTAAAAATTTTTTATCACTCGACTGTTGAATTATTAATTAATACTAGGCTTGACGAATATTTGAATTAAGGTTATATCCTTTTTCTCCGAAGGGCTGCAGCCGTTCCAGCCAGATCTCCTCGAGAAGGGTTAATTCATCCTTTATATCAAAGTTGGGATCTTTCTTAACTTTAACGGTTTCTAATATCTCAAAAATAAAATTATCTTTACCGTATTTATTCCAGTCATTCTGAAGTTCCTTATTACGATGACTTCCGATATTCAGCATAAACTTATGGCCATTCAAGGGACCTTCAAGATTCAAACTGCTTCCCAGTAACACCTTCCCGGTTACTGTATTTTTTACCTGAAAAATACCAGCCGATTTCTGACGTTCTTTATATTGCCGGATAATTTCTTTTCTTGATTTCATTGTATTCCCTCTACTGATTTATTTCCATATATTCACAATGACTCTTTTATATCTTGATAGGGGAGGATTACCCTTGTCCGTAACTTTTAAAATAAAATGGGCAGTTTCATTTTCATCGACATCCGGAGCTATCACCCAAACTTTTCTTGCGTTCTCGGCTGAATTAATTTTTATCAGTTTCTTATATGAACCGGCCTCCGGATAATGAAACCATAAGTAACTGAGATTATCTCCATCAGGATCGGTAGTACCGCTGGCATCCAAAGCAAAGCCCTGTCCCGATGTAACTGTAATTTCTTCGGGATGACCCAATGCCGGAACCGGAGGGTGATTGGCTTGTTGAAATGATTGTGTACACCAGTCCATACGGGCGGCAAAATCATTTTGAAAATCATCCCGCCAACGCCATAAGGTGACTTTATTGTCAGAGAATGAAATAGTGTCCTTACGAACCGTCCGTCCATATTCATTATAAATATAGGGAGTATAACTATCAATTGCATTTGTCCAGATTTCCCTGGTTTCTGGTTCAAACGGAACACCCGATCCTCCTTTTGTAAGCGAAGCAAAATCCGGCTTGTACAGTTGGTAACGGCCGCCCCAGCCACCCCGGTTGGGATGCTCCGGTTCGTTTAATCCGTTAGGTATTAATGATAGCCATGAGGGTGTGTCTCCTTCCATTCCGTAGGCTACATCGGGATAAGCAGCACCGAGAGGGCCGTGACCCTGCTGAATGTTTTTTGCCAGCCAGCTATTGCTGATCTTATCATTATTTATACCTTTAACATAGGAAGTAATAGCATTCCAGGTGGCGCTGCCGTAATCATCGCCCGGACTGACAATATAAAACAGGTCAGGAAAATTTTTTCTGATCCATATGCCGCTGTCGTCCTGATCTGATATTGTATATACTCTGAGTTTTGCAATCATTTTTTCAGCTTCAGCTTCTGTTTTTGTATTTTTAATTTTATATAAGGCCTGGGCCAGAGTATTGACGCCCCCCCAGACAGATATCCATAAGGGACGCTCATCTTTTTCTTCCAGCACTTTTATTATCCAATCCGAACCTGGTGAATCTTTTCCTTTGCCAACTCCCTGCATTCCATATTGCGGCAACCCTTGCTTTACTAACTTTAAAAGTAATTCCGGACTGGGAAAACCAGTTTCATGGGTAATAAGGTTAGGGTGCACTCTGCCATAGGCTTGAATTAGGTTTTTTATTGATTCAGGATTGACCTCTGTTTTAAGCCAGCAGGAGGTTGTGGCAACCAATCCTTTAATATCAATGACATTGGAATAGAGAAGTAATCGAACCAGTGATTGGGTATCATCCGGATCAGCCTCAATATCGGTTAAGATAATGACTCTATTTTTTTGCGTTGCTTGGGCAAAAAGAAATTGAGGTGAAAGTATCAAGACTAAAACAATTAAAATAAAAATTGTTCTCATAATTATATAATCTCCCTAATTTTGGTATATCATTTCACACCCCCAATATCCTTCGGACACCGGGATTTTGTTATTTTACCTAAACTCGAAGACCGGGAACCGGTTTAAAAATTAATAAACGTACTTTGATCCATCCTTATGTTCATTAACTTTCTGTTACTGCATTTGGGTGGTATCGGGCGCTATCAGGTGATGATCTTCTTTTTTTAAATTTTCCTGCTCATAAGTGCCACTCTCATTAGGAATATGTTCAGTCCTCTGGATAGCTGCTTTGACACCGTAACCATAGGTATAGACCATCTCTCCACCGTAATAGCCGCCCACAAACATTAAACCGACACCCGAAATAGCAATAATAAGATACATTACCAGACCTTTTAAAGGGAGTTTTCCCTTAAGAATAAGGCGCCAGATTGTCAGAATGAGAATAACACCCATAACAACAAAGCCAATGGTTGAGTGAATTTCTATGAGTTCATTCCCTGCATCAGTATGGGGTGCTCGATTTTCAGCGATGCTACCAAAAATCACTGTTGCAATAACCGACAGACTACTAAACAGCAGGTTATACCAAGCGGCGGAGTGAAAGCCTTCTTTTTTAGTTATTTTTCCCAGAATGTCTAACAACACACTCAGGGAAAACAAGGCAATGGTAAAATGCACCAGTATTGGGTGAATTAAATATAATTTTATCATGTTAATTCCCTCCACTTTTGTGATGATCATAATGCTACTAATTTGATAAAAATTAATTCAATTTCCATGTTAGAAATGGGAAACCTAATTAACTATTATAATATTAATTTCTCTGCTTCCCAGTCTTTGTCTGGGAAGGATTTGGTTTCAGCTTTGCCGAAAGGGGAGGCTTGAGCCTCATACCAGGGATACCCAGTCGAAGATGGGGAACCAGTTAACCTATTTTACCGCATCCAGTCTAAAAATGCCGTAATTCACGGGTTTCATGATAACCGACACCTCCTGTTTCTGAACGCGAATGGTTCCGTCGCCTGAAATCAGGTTCGGTCTATCAAATTTGTAATTCAAACCAAAAGAGGCTGAGACTTCTCGATCTGCGGGATTCAGCACGACCAGCAGCCTGTCCTTTCCGTTTGCCCGGATAAAAGCGAAGGGATAAGTGTTCTTTCTCGCGTATACGGGGACGAATTCCGCGTAGGCCCGGAGCGCGGGTTCCGAATTGTGAAGCGCGATCAGTTCTCTGACCCTGTTCAGGAGTGATTGTGCCTTTTTCTCCTGGGAAGCGACATCCGGCGCATCGGCGGACAGATCAACAGCCCGGTAGAGATCTTTCGGATCAGCCGTAGAGAATCCTTTGTTGGGACCGTCATTCCACTGCATGGGCGTCCGGTCTCCGGCGCGTCCCATGTAACTGCCTTCGGTATGCGGCAGCCCGTATAATTGTTTCATGCCGATTTCATCTCCGTAGTAGATAAACGGCGTGCCGGGCAGCGTCAGCACGAAAGCAAAAATCACGGCAATGTCCTCATCCGTTCTGCCGTTGTTTTTGATCCGCTCGATATCGTGGTTGCCGAAGGGTACGGAAATATAACCCTGATCCCGGCTACCGCGATACTGGTCCATGTACGCTTCCACAAAATGAGAAATGTCGCCTTTGCCTTCCGAATCAAAAAAACTATGCCCGTCATGATTGGGATTTCGGAATTTCTCCTTCTGGAACAAATCATCGTAGGCGCTGAACCAGTGGAAAAAATCCGCCGTGAATCCGCCTTTATTGACTGCATCTTTGGGATAGGACCATTCGGCCACAGTGAAGGTGCCGGGATATTCAGCGTCCAGAAAATCCCGCACCGTCTTCCAGTATCTGGCCGTTTCCGATCCGTCGTCATTCTTTACGAGCGATCCGGCCATATCGCAGCGGAATCCGTCGCAGCCCATATCGAGCCAGAACCGCATGACATTTTTCATTTCCTCCTTGAGCGCCATGACGTCGGGATGATCCACAGGCAGCTGCCAGGGCTGGTTCGGGTCCGGATGCGCGTATCCGTAATTCAGCGCGGGCTGATGCCAGAAAAAATTGTTCATGAACATGCCGTCGCGTTCGCAGTAGCCCTGGATGAATCCGGCCCGGTATTTTTCCATACCGGGGAACCAGGTGCTGCTTGTCCACACGTACCAGTTGGTATATTTGTTTGGTTTCGGATCGCACGAGGACTTGAACCAGGAATGGTCGATGCTGGTGTAGCTGGGTACGTAATCGAGGATGACACGCAGGCCCTTTTTATGGGCTTCATCGAACAGCCGTTTTGCGTCTTCGATGGTGCCGTAACGGGGGGCAACTTGGTAAAAATCGCTGGCGTCGTACCCTGCATCGCGGAAGGGCGATTCGTAGAACGGATTCAGCCATATCGCGCCAACACCCAGGCTTTTCACGTAATCCAGTTTTTGAATGATGCCCTCCAGATCTCCCACGCCGTCCCCGTTCGAGTCGCAATAGGTCTGCGGATAGATTTGATAAAACACGGCTGTATCCACCCAGGCCGGGCTCGGGGGACGGTTCGCTTTGCCTGTAACGACCCATGCAGAATTAGAACTTACACCCTGCGTTTGAGCGATCGTCTGGTTCACAAGCAAAAGAAGGATGAATATGAAAGATAAAATAAGGGACGAGACTTTTTTATTCATGATGTGTACTCCTGATGATGGTTTATCTTTCTCTCCTCCCCAGCCTTGGGCTGGGAAGGATTTGGTTTCGGTTTTGCCGAAAGGGGAGACTTGAGCCTCATACAATGGATTCCCAGTTGAAGACTGGGAACCAGTTAATTCCATTTTCCTCCAGCAGCCCCACAAGGCGTCCAAGTTCATTTTTACCGCAAGGGCAGGAGCCCCTGTGGAGCGGTAAACGAGATGAAAAGAGTCAAGTGATATCTCTTTTGGAACCACGACACCACTATGGGGAATGATTTCCAACAAATTCTTCAGTTTCATATTTAGCTTTTCCATTAATAAAATTTATTGATGGATATATTATTTGTTTACACATATAATACTATGCTCACGAGTGCGAACCTTATCAGAACATAAAAAATTCAAACCAGAACACCTCGCGACCGCTTAATTCGCCACATATAATATGGCGTTTCGCATCCAGTGAAGCAACGGGTTAGGTGTCATCGTTTCTTTCCTATCTCTGATAAAAGGTCCAGTTGAATCTCCTGGATTTGGGTGAGTCGATCCCACTGGTGCGAAAGGAGATGATCGATCTTGTCATGAAGATGTCGGATTTCTAGTTCCGCCTTCAGGTTCACCTGGTAGTCGTGTTGAGAACGAAGCCTATCCTTTGCCTCCTGCCGATTCTGGCTCATCATAATGATCGGCGCTTGAATCGCAGCCAGACAGGAAAGTACCAGATTCAAGAGGATAAAAGGATAGGGATCCGGTGGATGCAAGATCAGTACAACCGAATTAATACCGATCCATAGAGCAAGAAAAGCGCCGAAGCATATAAGAAAAGTCCAGCTACCACCAAATGATGCAATTTGGTCAGCCAACCTCTCGCCAAAAGACCACTTTTGTTCGAACTCCGCATCTACGTTTTTGGTTAAAAGTTCATGGTTACGCATGCTATGCAGAACCTCTTGCTCCAAGCTAGTGAGTTCTCCTTTTTCAGACTGAAGCAGGAAGTGAACATAATTCGTTCGGTATCGCATTAGATCAGGTTTACATATGAAACTTTGAGATGACCATCCGGGATGATCCCGGAGGATTTCCGTTGAAATGGCATCCCGCACAGCTCCTCCTGGAACAAGATTTTGAACAGAATAACTCTTTCCACATACAGCACACACATGCTTGTTATTTTTTTTGTCCATACCTATACCTCTTAATAACGCCTAACGATGCGGCGAATGACCATCATTTATTAATTTTTTTCGTGTGGCACTGCTTTTAAGCAGTGCTTAATTTACTTGTTCATTCAATACTACCTAAAGCATGCCCTCAACCCTGTACTGAACTTGTTTCAGTATTGATTGGGGGGTCGTGCCACACGTTATTTTATGAATATCACACTGGCGGGGCACCCGCACAGATCACAAAGTGGATACTCTTTCAAACATTGCCCTTGCCTCCCTTGAAACCGTTTGTTAGGCTTGAAGTTTTAATTCGAATTATTATTTGATGACCTTTTGAAAATTCTTATCGTTAATAAGATCTTCAAAATCGCTATCACCTCTCGCTTGCTCTTTCAATTTAGGATTCAATGAAGTTGCCTTCATTAATGCTTCAATTGATCCTTTTTTATTCCCAGCAGCAAGCCTTATTACAGAAAGATCATATAATACTTCTGGATTCTCCGGTGCTAAAGCTGCTGTATGTTCCATATATGGCAATGCTTCATTATATTTTTTCTGAGTGAAAAGCGTCCATCCCTCATTCCAGGAATAGTTCATCTGAGCATATTCAAGTAATCTGCCCAGTTCTTTAAATGGTTCGGGATGATCATCTACGCGTATATCAATTGCTCGATCAGTAAATCCACCATAACCCGCATTTTTTTTCACAACTAATATGGCAGCTGATTGCTTTCCACGAGCATCACCACCATTTTTCTCTCCAGCAATTAACGCCGCATATATCCTTTCAGCTAAAGTACCTTTTGTTTGCAAAAAAGCTGTTTCCATTGCTGTGATTACTGATTCACCAGCAAGTATGTTGCCTTGAATAGCATAATTAGGACCATTTCGTCCGCCTGCCCAGGAATTGCACTTTTTCCCTGTATAAGTTGCTGACTTCCCATCAGCAGATACAATTCCGAATTGCCTTCTCTCAGGTTCTTGATCCGTCCTCAGTAGTATATTTACAACTTCTTCTGGAGTTGCTCCTTTTTCTAATAAGTCCAATCCACGAAGTCCAAAAGTTGTATTGGCAAATGCTTGAGTGGCAACAGCACCTATTTCAGCTTTTGCCCACGGTACAACACTGCCTACTGCAAAGAAACGAGAAGCAACGGCAACTCCCAATTCACCCGTTACAGAATCACGAGCGACGATTGAAAACGTTGAGACATTTTCACAGGTTTGTTCATATTTTTTATCTTTTTCACCTTTTGAATATGTTTCATTTGAACAAAATATTCCAAAGAATAAGAATATCACTATTATTTTGATAAAAATAGTTTTAAAGATATACTTAATCATATTTGACCTCTGTCTGTTTTGAAGTTTTAATAAGCCTAACATTATATTATCTACCACACATTCCTTTAATGTATAATTCCGAATACAGTAATACATTAGAGTATTCAGTAACAAAAATCAACATAACTGATATAAGGAATATCAATATTACTGATATCAGTCCCGTAGGTCAGGATTAATCCCAACCTTCACTTACTATGGATTCCCATTCGAAGAGTGGGAACCAGTTATATTCTAAAATATCCGGTGTCTTACTCTGTACGACAACCCGGGTTTTTACACAATTTTGAAGACCAGAATCCAGTTAAAAAAGCATGCCCTCAACCCTGTGCTGAACTTGTTTCAATATTGATTGGGGGGCCGTGCCACACGTTATTTTTATTAATGTCACATCCAGTATATTCAACGGTTGTGAAATAATGGCTTAATCTTTTTTTTCAAATCCTCCACCGCCGAAGATAATCCGGACAAAGGGGCCGGTCATGGATATCTGGGGAGCACCGGAGAGTTCATTGTCATACATATCCCATCCTCCTTGGGCTGGAGCAAGGATGTAGCCCGCACGAACTCCCAAAAGAAATCCGCCGCTACCTTCCTCGTTTTCACCCAATTTTAAATAGTAATCCGCGCCCAGAGCCAGATTGATCAAAAAGCCGCCTGCGGTAAGGGTTGTCCCTCGTTTGGGATCAATCAAAACGTCATCGAAGGAATAAGTGGCTTCTTTTTCGGAAAAAGTAAGCTTCATTGCTCCGCCGCCAAGGCCAATAAGCGGATATACACTTAATCCTTTTTTAGCCAGGAAGATGTATCCTATATTGGCAAATCCCTGGAAGATGTAGGTTGAGGCTTTGAAATTGGTACTGGTTATATCGTCCCCCAGCAGGGAATAGGCTTCCCCGCCAATGATCCATCGTTTATTAATAATGCTGTGTCCACCGCCGCCTACGCAGAAATAACTCTCGGAAAGTTTGGTATATCCATTGCTCGCAAGTTTTGCGTTCAGATTCTCGATATCGATCATGCTGTTCCCGAATACAGAGTATCCCATGCCTCCCTCTTCCTTCCCTGTGGATGTTTTTTCCTGTCCCTGAGAAACGGCAGCGAATAAAATGATTGTAAAAATTACTGTGATCACGACCGCTGTTTTTCTTGTTGTAACCATGATTGCCTCCCTCCTTTTTTTGTTATTAAGTATTAAAATTGATGTTAAAACAGATTCATAATTTTCAATTGATACTAGTCTGATTCTGCTTTTTACAGATCATCCTCTTGTTCTCTCCCTTTGGCTGGGAAGGATTTGGTTTCGGCCTTGCCGAAAGGGGAGGCTTATGCCTCATGCAATGTATTCCCACTCGAAGACTGAGAACCAGTTCATAAAGGGATGGATATTCCCTTTTATTTTACCTCCAGGATGGATATCCGGGACGATCTAATAGTATATAAAATATCTGATTATTTACTCTCTTCGATCCAGTCTTTTGACGCTTCTGATATGCCTCTGTAATTCCGGTGGCAGTATTCTGAAAAACGATTGATCCGGAAACCATATGGGAATGAAAAAATATTTATATTCATCGGCTCCGATATCCGGTACACCGCCGATGGTTCTAAGATCACCATCAAAATCTTCGGCTGGAAGGCCCAATGCTGTCGCCGTGCCCCCATTTATGCAGGGCGAAGCAGACTGTAAATGATAGTCACCCGAACCGACAAAGAGCGGATCAGCGTTCATCCTGTCGGTTTCGGTCAGCCAGGAACCGGCTATACTGGTATAGTCATTGTTATGACTTTCAACCGTTCCGGCCCCTCCCAGCTGAATATCCCGGGGAGAATTACTCCAGATGATGTTGTTGTAGGCGCGAACAGAGCTGTTTCCTAATAGGAATATGCCGCCGCCATTTTGAATTGCTTCATTATTTGCGATGGTATTATTTGTAAGTGTTATATTCCCGGTGATAGCTGCGCCGCCATCAAAATAATTTGAAGTATTTTCTGCAATGATATTATTGGTTAGAATCACCTTGCCTGCCAAACCACCATCAGAACTCAAACGGATACCACCGGCCTGACCGTTATCATCGGTGCTGCCGACTATATTCTGGAAAACTATATTTCCGTTAAATGTAATATTGCCTCCAACGCCTCCCGGTGAATTGGTCAGGGCTCTAACGCCCCCGCCCCGTATCGATGCACTGTTTGATGAAATGGTGTTTTTTTCAAAGATAATGGCGGGTGAAGTCCCCTCTTCAGCTGTCGCATTGATAAAGATGCCCCCTCCCTGTGCTCCCACACTGTTGTTCTCAATCGTGTTTTCTTGGAGGGTAATAGAGTTGAGACCGCTTACATCCGATACAGCCAATCCCACGGCGGATTTTGATTCGATGAAAACACCGCCGCCATTATCGTGTACAGAGTTACCGGCATTGTTGCCATTTATCGTGTTGAGTAAAAGAGTAATTTTACCGGCCGGTCCCGTATTTGATTTCGACAGGACATACATCCCTCCGCCCGAATTACTGTCAGTAGCACTGTTTTCTGATATAGTGTTGTTGACCACCAGAATTTGTCCTGTATTTTTTGATATGGAACCGGTAATTACATAGAGATAGGCGCCACCGCCGCCCCAGATACCTGTTGTCGTATTGTTCAGGATTTTGTTTGACTGCAGCCAAATATTCCCGGCGGTTGTTTTACCGGCGTTGGACTCGGCAAATAGTCCGCCTCCCATTTTACTCTGATTGTTCCGGATAATATTGTCGTAGATCAATATGGATCCCGGTTTATCAATCGGATGATGTGTAACGGCAATTCCTCCGCCCGGGCCTTCATTGATATTGCCGTTCTGAAAGGTCAGGTGCATGATTATAATACTGCCAGTGACCACGCAATAAAGAACACGGTCCTCTCCGCCTCCGTCGAGAATGGTATTTGCAGGATTGTAAGTGCATTCTTCCTCTCCGACAAACCCACCGGAAATAGTTATTGATTTATCCTCTTCCGATACGGATTGTAGGAAGACAAAATTCCCGTAATAGGTGCCTTCGTATATCTTAATATAGTCATTCTCCCCGTTCTTTCCGGCTTCTTTGAGTGCCTCGTGAAGTTCGTTTGCACTCTTCACGTCAAAGACCGCAGCCCGGATTTGTGATGATGTAAAAAACAGGTACGCGATAACGCATATTGTAATCCAGAAAAATCTCATTTGAATACCCTCCTTTCTCAATATAAAAGTCTTTGTTTCATAATTAGTTTATCCTTTCATTACACCTAACATAATATTATCTTCTAAACACTACATAACTAATTGCCTATTGTTGGATGAATCTATTTCTAAATCAAAAAAATATTTTATCTAATATTGTACAATTTATTTAACAATCCGATGTGTTAGTCCCAATGATTTTACTTCTCCCTAGGATATTTCCCATACTTTTTCTCCTGCATTCCATTTTCCTCCGGCAGTCCTCATAAGACGTCCAAGTTCATTTTTGCCGCAGGAGCAGGAGCCCCTGCGGAGCGGGAAAACTAAGCTTGCCAATTCACGTGCAACGATTTGTTAGGCCGTGGGCCACGGTGCGAGAACTTCTTGGAAGAGAACTCTCTCTGGTTTCAGTTAGTAAATCTGTGAATCGCTTTATTAGCGTTATCTTGAAATGTCTTGTTGTTCAAATCGTCAAAAATCGCTCCCTGATCTACTAACGGGCCAGTAAGAACAGATGCTTTGCTACCGTAAAAAACACCACTTTTATACGACTCATCGTTTAGGCAATCTATGTATCGTTTGGAACCGACTTCTAAATTGTGCAATAAACCAAACATTGGCAACAATCGAAGGCCAATAAATTTATACATGAACTTTATAAAGGGGGGAAAATCCTTCATTAAATTTGTTCCACTGGTTTCTCCTGGGCTTATGGTGACGAACCGAATGTCTGGGTGCTTTCGAGCTAAAGAGGACATCCACAAAGCAGCCATGTATTTGATTGGTCCATAGGCAGTTAAAGGCCCAATCTTATTTTTAAAAAAAGATCCATCACATATGGACACAAATTCTTCCACAGAAGACGTTTTTAAGTTTGGTCGTTTAATTCCCACTATGGGGATGCCTCTTGCGGCTTCCGATCCAGCATACAGCGCTACTTTAATCAATTTTTTTTCTTTCAGAAGCTCTTCCGCTAATACCACGTGTCCTAAAAGGTTTTGAGCAAATATTTCAGTTACGCCGTTTATTGTCTTGTCATTGAAGTTTTTCCCACCCATGCCTCCTGCATTCATAACCAGCCCGTCAATTGGCTCATTCAATGATTCAACCATTGCTCTTACGGAATTCAAATTTGAAACATCTAAAAGAATAATTTCGAAAACCGATTTACCTGTCGACTCCTCCAACTCCAGTTTGGCGGCTTGTGCTCTCTCTTTGTTTCTGCACGCCAAATATATTTTTTCTATTCCATCCTGTAAAGCTAATTGTCTAGCACATTCTTTACCCAATCCTACATTTGCGCCTGTTATCAGGACACTTTTAATCACCCTTACTTTACTCCTTTTCTCAATTTGTAGCAGAAGAGACCATTCTTTCGATCAGCCGCCATATGAAACAACTTTTCGCGATCTAATGATTCAGCTCATCGGCGCTGTCTGCCGAAGCCACTTAACATTGAATTTAAACAATACCTTAAAGGGTAAACGGCATTCTTATATCCCGCCCGTGTGGCAGTGTCCGAGTGCAACCGATTGTTATATAACACGAACGTCCAAGTACAGTAATATTTTTTGAGAGAATTTATCTCTTAAATTTCAAACCGCTGTGATCAAGAAGCTTGTACAAATAGACTTTAAGGAAATCAACGACGATAAATACCACGACACCGGTACCCCAGATAAAACCCGCTAATTTCCACCCCATGGCAGGGAGAAGAAATCCATACACAGTAATGAGTGTTGCAATGGCCTGTGTTATAATCACTGCCGCTAAAAGAGGCCAAGCCGGCTTTGATGACCAGAAATGGCCTTTGGTCCTGGCGACAAAAACAGTAAAGTGGCCGAATACCGAAAGCTTCAAGTAGATAAACGACTGAAGAACATCATTACTCAGGACAAAGACGTCCCGTCCGATATAGAGCATCAAAAAAGAGATAAGAACGCCGGCAACTCCAAGAAAAGAAGCTATGCCGAGAATTAGTTTCATATTCCATCTATCGGGATTTTTCGAATAGGTAACATTATCATAAGCAATTGTCATTATGGGCGCATCATTAAGAAGCGCCAGCAAAACGATCATCAGTGCTGTCACCGGATAAAATTTGAAGACGATTATCGAAAGGCTCACAAACAACAAGACTCTAATTGTCTCCGTGATACGGTAAATAGAATAATGCGTCATTCTCTGAAAAATTTCACGGCTTCGTTTGATGGCATCAATTATTACCGAAAGTCCAGGCTTGGTGAAGACAATGGCAGCCGCTGACTTTGCCGCATCTGTCGCACCTTCTACGGCAATACCGACGTCCGCCTTTTTAAGAGCTGGGGCATCGTTGACACCGTCACCGGTCATACCCACGATATGTCCGCTTTCTTGCAAGAGTTCAACAATATGGTACTTATGCTCAGGAAAGACCTGCGCAAATCCGTCTGCCTGCTCCACAACTTTCGTTGCTTCCCTGTCTGATTTGTCCTTAATTTCATCTGAAGCAATGATATTTTTCTCCAGATTGACCTGTCCGGCTATGTTTTTGGCGATCTCTGCCCGGTCGCCGGTCACCATTTTTACGTTTACACCCATATTTTTAGCTGCTTTAATGGTCTCTGCAGAATCATCCCGCGGTGGGTCCTCCATCGCCAGAAGCCCGACCAGCTCCCATTTATCTGCGGATTCTGCCCTGGCTACCGCCAAGGCGCGGTAACCTTTTTGCGCAAAATTCGATGTGTGCTTTTTGACTTCTTTTTCCAGAGATGACTTATTTTTTGTTAACTCAAGAATAGCCTGCGTCGCCCCCTTGGATACTTTAATGTTTTTCTGTGCGACTGTGACCTCAGCCTCCGTACGCTTGGAAACCGGATCAAAAGGTTTAAATTTATTGATAGTAAACTGTTTTTTAAGATCCTTTAACTCTTTCATATCGTCTGCTTTTTTGAATATCGCATTATCAATGGCGTCTTGATTCTCTTCTTTCGATGCCATGTACGCGTACCTGATGATATCAGTCTCCTTGAAATTTCCTATCGGGACTGTTTCAGTTACGACGATTTTGTTTGTTGTGATCGTGCCTGTTTTGTCAGAACAGAGGACATCCATTCCCGCCATTTCTTCAATTGAGGTCAATTTACTGACAATTGCACTTTTTTTCGCAAGTGCCATAGCGCCCACTGCCAAGGTAACCGACAAAACAGCAGGCAATGCTACTGGTATTGAGGCAACGGTCAGAACGAGCGCAAACTGCAGTATATGCAGTATACTTTCATGTCTGAATATCCCGACTATAAAAATGATAAGGACAAGTATCACAGCCAGAAAAATAAGATAATCTGCAATCTTGATAACGGCTTTCTGAAAATGGCTTTTGCCTTCAACCTTTTCAACCAGTTGAGCGGTCTTACCGAAAAATGTCTGCATGCCGGTTGCGATCACGACCCCGCTCATCTCACCCTGTTTGAGCACGGTTCCATCATAACCGATGTCTCCTTGATGTTTTTCTGCTGGCAGCGACTCTCCGGTCAATGCGGATTCATCCACTGAAACATAATCTCCTTCAATAAATTTTATATCAGCGGGAATGATATCACCGGAACGCACCCTCACAATATCACCCGGTACGAGTTCTTTTCCAGCAATCTTTTTCCACTTTCCGTCGCGTTTTACTTTAGCCTCAGGTGCAAGCTTATTTTTAAGTGCTTCTATGGCTGAGCCGGCCTTGCTTTCTTCCCAGAAGGCGACAACCGCGTTCAAAAGCAAAAGCGCTAAAATTATCCAGAAGTCCTCCCAGTGTCGGATGATGACTGAAAGAATGGCGGCTACTTCTATCATCCAGGGGATCGGCCCCCAGAAATAACCAAGAAATTTCAAAATAGGATTAACTCTCTTCTCTTCTATTTGATTCGGCCCGTACTTATCCATACGGTTTTTAGCTTCTTCACTAGAAAGCCCGTCCTTATCGCTGGAGAGCTCTCGCAATACTTCTTCAATCGACATATCTTTCGCTTTATCTTTTTTCATATCTCGCTCCTTTTACTGTTTTATTTTTCCTATATGGTTTTTATTATAGGACATTTAATCAACCCGGCGTAAGGCATCAGCACTTTCTTCCGGCAGCGCGATGTTTACAAAAATTCCCGAATCAAGTTAAAAGCCTGCCATTGTTGTAATACGAGGAATAATGCTGATATACCAATGAAAAAACTCACGGCAATCTTCGTGCAATGGACTGATATGCATAACCCCTGAATTAAACCGCACCGCGAAGTGGCGTCGGCTGGAAGGAATTGTTAGGCCTGCATGAGACAGGCCTTTCTGTTTATTGCACGGATAACTAGACCATAAGAAACGAATTCAGGCGCAATCACATCTCGGCGGGCCACCAGCTGTTGCGCGGCACAACCATTGACGATCCGCCGGCTGCGCCAACGCATCACTGCGGCATCAGCACGAACACACCTCAGCCCAGATATTCACGCGTGTAAGCGGCGTAGCGCTCGGGTTCCGAGGTCAGTTTGGCTCGAACATCTTTCGCGAACTCGTCGTCGGGATTGGCTTCAAGCCATCGGCGCATGGTGAGCCATTTGGCCGCCTCGTATCTGTCCCAGTCGTCTTGGTCAGCCAGAACCATTTCAACGACGTCGTAGCCAAGATGGTCAAAAGACGCGAGAAGTTCTGGAAGTATGAGAAAGTCGGAGATCGAGTTGGCAAGACACTCCTTGGCAACATCGTCCGTCGGCGGGGACCAGTTAATGCTAATTGTCTAGCGTCTTCTTTACCCAATCCTACATTTGCGCCTGTTATCAAGATACTTTTGATCACCTTTTCATTACTCCTGTTCTCAATTTGTAGTAGAAGAGACCATTCTTCCGATCAGCCACCATATGAAACAACTTTTCGCGGTCTAACGATGGAAATAACCGATGCAAATAGAGCACAGTGGAATTTGCATCCGAGTTAATTTACTTTGTTAGGTATTAATTACTATTTCACTTTCAGAGCTAATAGCTTTGATATCCAGAGAAGTTACCAATCCCATTACAGACGCCCCCATTCTTATAAGGGAAGAATCACTAATAAGCCATATTTTATCAATTTGCGATTTCATCTCTTTAAGCGCATTTGTCCAGATAACTCTTGCGCCGCTATCATAGCTTTTCATTTTCCTACAATCCCAAATGAGAATAATTGACTTCCCCGTTTTGGACTGAAACATTTTTTTCCATTCTGCAATGGCGACATCAGCATCTTTCGAAGTTAGTATACCTTCAAAAGTAAACTTTAAGTATTGCCTCCCCGATTTTTGAGACCATTCAATTCTTGGATTCTTGTTCATATCATCCTTATTTTGTTTTGGGGGGATTTTTAAGTACCTAACGTTGTGGCTAACTGGTTTTCAAACTAAACGATAATCCACTTTAAAAATGTAATTCCACTAAAGGTAAAAACATGTAAAAAAAAGTGCGTTTTAAAATCCAGTTCAGCCAATTGTTAGCGTTTTTAAAATATATATCTAAAAATTCCTACCAGTTAATCATAGCTTGCAGTGTAAACAGGCAATTCATAGTATTTTGCCATTTTTCAGAATATTTTTCGTTGGGGCTTCGTCGCAAACTCCTTTTCCCCGTAAGATGATAAAAATATCTCACAGTGTAAAAAAACATATAATCAAATTGTCAATCATTAACACACCGCACTGAGTATCCTAGTTCTCTAAAGTCATCATACCGGGCGATATCTGAATGATCATGGTTAAGACACCGGAGCCATGCTCTGAACGTACTGCTCTCCGTAGAAGTCCAAAAGCGGCCATAAGTTTCCTGCTTGTTGAATGAACCATCAGAACTATTCCTGTAACCACCGGGAAATGCGGAAAAGCCGGTTTCATTGGTCGCACCGGTGTTGGGGCTATCCCAATGAGTAGTGCCTGTTTCTTTTAGTTTACCTCCCTCATATATACCTCGCCAGCTTGTATCATCTGCTTCAGCTTGACTCAATCCCAAATACTTTTCCAATTCTTTCCAATCTTCATCTGTTGGCACATGCCAACCTAATGGTGCGATGTCGCTGATATCATTCACCGCATACCAGTTATATAAGTAACCATAGGTGTCAGCGTTATTTTCATTATTATTATATGCACAATATGCGCCTGTTTCAGTCCAACCCTGACCAATCCAGAGATTATTATCTGTTACCTTAGAAATTGGAGTACTATTACGATAATGGGTGACTTTCAAGTTTTCAGCCATCCACCACTGATCGCCTATTTTCACTGTATGATAGACATTGCCATCAATATCTAGTAGTGTGCGGATTACTGTGACATCAACGATCATATTAGATGTGATTTCCAGACCCTGCTGTTCGTA
>CAZKMO010000066.1:0-17985 GCA_964554015.1 uncultured bacterium | reverse complement strand
GAAACATTTCAGCAGGTAAGTGAAAGCACACAATCTGATACCTCAAAAGCTGATACCTATGCTCTGGCCATTCAACACATTGCCTATTCTTATGATCAGCTTGGAAAATCCGAGAAAGCTATTGAAGCCTATCAAAAAGCATTAGAAATATTTCCCGGTAATACCGACTTAATTTACAATTTAGGTCGACTGTATTATATGCAGGAAAATTATGAAAAAGCTATAGAAAAATTTAAGGAAATTGCGGACGCAGATCCTACAGATTATGATGCTGTTTATAATACGGCTATGAGTTACCTAAGAGCCGGAAAAAATGAAGAAGCAATCCCTTATTTCCAGAAAGCAATTGAAATTAGACCGGAAAGTTTTGATGCCTGGAATAATCTTGGAGTAGTATACGTCCGGGCCAATATGCCTGAAAAAGGAAAAGCAGCTTTTGACAAAGCGGACGAAATCAAAGCTGCTAATAATCCCAAACAAACCCAAGAATAGTATAGATTAAACGATTAATATAAAAAAGGCCTGATAATTTTATCTGGCCTTTTTTTTATATAACCTAATGATGGCAAATTAGCCAGAAACATCTTTCATCTGTTTTTTATATATTTCTCTAATTTCCAAGAATACCTGATTATATGATCCTTTTTTAAAATCTGAAAAACTCCAGGGATAAGGAGAATATACACCTTTTTGATAATGTAAAGTTAAATCTGCCCATATCCCCTGATTTAAATAAATTTTATTACCATTATATTTCACCGAAGCTAAAACAACTTTATCATAATCCAGATACCCGGAATCAATATTAACTCTTCTCTTTCCTGATTCAGCTAATTCTAGTTCAATTTTGTTAGTCATAATTTTGATATCTGCTAATAAATCAGGGGTGATTAAATTTTTAAAGGAAATAAAACACCTCTGCAGTGAACTGCCCATTTCAGAATCATAATAATCAGTTTCATTAAATAAAAAATAGTTACTTTTATAATCAATTTTTCCGAATGCCTTATTAAGTAATGGCCAGCTTTTTATAAGAAAATTTTCTTTATTAAAAAGAATGCCGGCCACTAATTTCACTTTAGGTGTTTTATTGTCTGATATCATGGAATTTTCCATTCTCATATGTGGAAAATTAAAAATTTGCAATATATGTTCAATTATATCCTTAATTAGTCTTGATAATTTTTTTGCTGTTCCTTACTATTGGTAGCGGAATAGATATTGATACTGATTCCAGATTCTCCAGCTCTTTAAGCAATACCTGATATTACCCTGATTTAGGCTTCCATAATCCCCGTTCTGTTTTAATTTTCCTATTTCTTCCCAATGCTTCTAAGGCTTCCTCAATTTTCAGATGATCAATTTCCAATAAATGAGAAATGGTTTGCAGATAATTATTTTTTAAATTATAATTTTTTTTCTCATTATAGCTGGTTTTTCTCATAAAATCTTTATGAATATAAATCATTTTGTTCTCGCTGACCGTAGCAATACAAATGGCATTCATGGAATTCCACTGAAATGAAGACAACCAGAAATCAACAAATACATCTTCCGGAACCGGTTTATTAATAAATTTATATCTCCATTTAATATCATCACAGTTAAAGGTGTGTAGATTATAAACCTTATTGATTCGATTCAAGGATAGTTTAATCCCTGCATAAGGGGTTTTAACAATCACTGGTTGTTTTTCCGGTAAAGGTAAAGGATGGTGTAATAAATAACCAGGATCTATTAAATAAGGCTGGGAATTATGAACTAAAATAATAGCACAATGAACATTGGTACCCCATTTCATATCTGCCATAACTATATAACAATAATAACCATGAAATGTTAGTATTGTTTTCAATAAAAATGTTATGGAAAAACAGGTACCCCCAAGATTGTATTTGAAATGATCTTCCAGTACCTCATCTGGAAATCGTATTTTAAGCGGATCATCAAATTTCTGGGATAACTTTATAATTTTACTCATATTCTCATAAGGAATTCTGGAAAAATATAAGAGTATTTCCTGCAATAAGTCAAAGGAAGGCTTGTCTATGGGTATAGAATATCTTCTATGAAATTCTTTTACGGAATTAAAATAAAGGGAAGGATTAAGTTCAATGTTGCTCTTAGTTACCATTCATTAACAATTTCAAAAATACATATTTTCCTTAACTAATTAATGTAAGAAAATAACTCATAAATACAAAATCCCTAATAATTAGTTTATAGAGAAATTCTATTATTAGGTATTATTAATCCTATGCCGGAATGAGTTAAAAATCTTCTCAAAAAATAAAGTAATAAAAAGGGTTAAAATTATAAAGGGAAGGTAAATAAATACCTGACTATGAGATGAGATGATATTAAATGTACTTTTCAGTAATTTATTTTCAGTAAAAACCTTTAATATAAAAGATAAATCCACTGATTTTAAAGAAGGAATAAAATCAGTGAAAATTAGAGAAGTAACTACTGCTGTTAAAAAAAGAAATATTATACCATACATGTCAAATTTAGATGAGAAGAGAAAAGCAAATCTTCTTTTATTAAGTTTCTTAATAATAGATTCAGCAGTTAAACGGGTTGCCTCATATTCCGGATCCGTATCCAAAGAACTAGAGATCATTTTATATAATTTTAAACTTTCAATACATTTACCGCATTTAGAAAGGTGTTTGACTTGCGCTTTCTCAGTCTGTGCTCCTCCGGCAATTATCTGCAGTTCTTCTTCTGTTAAGTGTTTATTTGACATAATATTGGATCCTTAAAATTTTCTTACTAAACGCTTTTTTAACTCTTGTCGTGCTCGGAAAAGATAACTCTTAACTGTTCCTTGAGGAAGATTCATTATATTACCTATTTCTTCATAACTCATCTCTTCCAAATGGAAAAGAGTTAAAACTGTTCTATAAATATAATTTAAATTTTCTATTTCCTTATGAACCTGAGTTGTAATATCCTTTTGGCTTGTGAGAGTATCGGGAAGTGGTTCAGGGTCTGAAAAAAAACTTTCACTAATATCATTAAACATTTCTTCATTCATGGTTTCACTTCTATTTTTCTTTATATGATTTAAGCAGGTATTGTATGCAATTTTTCCGATCCAGGTAGATAGCTTAGATTGAAAACGAAAATTTTTAATATTCTTATACACCTTAATAAAAACATCCTGAAATAAATCTTCTCTGTCCGCGCTATTTTTCACCATACGAAATATAATATGAATTACCAGTTTTCTATAATCATTAATGATAATCTCAAAAGCAGCCTGATCTCCGCTTTTAACATCAGTAAGTAATTCATTAATATTGATATACTTTAAATTTTTTTTTATCATTTATATATATGACATATAACTAGAACAAATGTTGCAAAATTTTTAAAAAATTGCAACATTTATTCTTATCATTTGTCTATTATTATGAAAATAAAAATAATTAATAATGGAGGCATGTCATGATAGGCGCAATTATAGTAGGATTGATTTTCTTATCAATTGTGGTTATAGTAAAAATTACTGCCGAAACAAAACTCAGACAACAATTAATCGAGAAAGATATGGTAAAAGAAGATATTAAGTATTTATATCCGGAAAAAACCGTCAATGCTCCTACCAGTCTGAAATGGGGTATGGTTTTAATAGGGATTGGACTGGCATTTATCATTGGTCAGTTGGTAAATGACTATTATGAAACAGAGATTACTATTGGAAGCATTTTTTTACTCTCCGGCATAGCTTTAATGATTTATTATCTCATTGCCAAAAAACAATTTAGCGATAAGGATGCCAAATAAATCTTCTTTTCTCTTTTCCTTTCTCTAACCAAAAAACATGGTAAGCTATATAGAATTCACAGAGTAAAATAAAAAAACAGTAACAATATTAATAATTATACTGTAATTTTTAAAAATACTCTGTGAATTCTCTTATAATTTGATTATTTGTTAACTTTGCCCACCCTCACTATATATAACTATAAAAAAATTTCTAATAAATATACTATAAATTGAAATAGGATATTTGATTTTTATCTTTTATTTGATATATTTATTTTTAATAATTGCAGGATTTTTTTAATGAATCATTTTAAAATACTTGCTTTTTTCTTTCAAAAAAACTGGTCATGGTTATTATCCATCATTTTCATTCTTATACTATTATCATTAAATAATCTTTTATGGAAAGAACAAACTGTAAATTCCGAAACAGATATCCTCTTTAAAATCCGGGGAGGAAGGAAAATTTCCCCAGAAATATTATTTATCAATTTAGCAGAAGAGGATATTCAAAAACTTGGTGGTTGGCCCATTACCAGGGATTATTATGGGTATCTTACTCACATTTTAACCGAAAAAGGCGCCCGTGTCATTGGATTTGATTTGTTGTTTGACCGCCGGGATCAAACCTATCCTGAATTTGACTCTATGCTGGCAAGATTTATAAAAGCTTCCGGATCAGTGTGTCTTCCTCTGGTCTTTTCCAATATCATTGAAATTCAAGAACAAATTAATAAAAGACTTCCGGCAAAGACCGGGAAAGGTGAAAATCCCATCCTCCCGGTAAAAATCTTTAGGAAAAGTGCCGCTGCTCTGGGATTCAGCAATCTTGGCAATCAAGCAGTTATAAGAAAAATTCCTCTGGCGGTTTCCAGCGGTGATAGTGTTCTATTCTCCTTAGGAGTTCAATTAGCCCATCAATATCTTAATCCTGCTGTACCAATTGAAATTAACTCCAAACAACTTATATTACAAGATAGTGATAATAAAAAAATTATAATTCCTCTTGATCCCAGGGCAAGAGTACGCTTAAACTATTTTGGTGCACCTGATAAAATCAGCTGCATGGGTTTTGTAAATTTTCTGAAAATCCAGGAAGCATCATCCGATTCTCTGGACCTGCGGGGAAAAATAGTACTTATAGCGCCTACTTCCGCCTCCTTGCCCCTAATTAAATCAACTCCTTTAGGTGAACTTTTTCCTGCCTCTCTGATCCAGGCTACCTTAACCGAAAATATAATTTTTCAAAATTATATTCGGGAAATTCCCTTCTGGATTGATGTTTTATTTATTACAGTTTTTATTGCCATTATTTCTCTGGTTTGTCAAATAAAAAATACCCGCCTTTCCCTCACTATCTCCAATGGAGTTATTGTACTTTATTTATTAGTGGCCGTTGGCATTTTTAAATATAAAAATACAGCTTTACCAATCTTTCACCCTTTTGCAGCGGTTCTGATAACCTCCCTGTACTGGATCTGGCAAAAAAAACGAAGGCAAAACAGAAACCTTAGTCTTCGCAGTGATGTATTAAGCAGGCATCTCCAGGAAAAACAAAAGCAACTTTTAGAAGCACAAGAAAAACTAAAACAACTACAAGCAAAACTTGATAAAGAGATAAAAGAGAAAAAAATCCTTTCCCAAAAAAGCAGAGAATTAGCCCGGCAAAAGCAGAAAGCAGTGATTGCTCTGGAAAAACAGGTAGAAGATCTGGAACAGTACAGTCATTCCCACTCATATCCAACCACAGAAAAGTTTAAAGAGATTATACATTCAGGTGAAAGTAAAATGGTGGAAACGCTTGCCACTATGGAAAAACTAGGTTCCGAAGATATTCCGGTTTTGATTATGGGAGAAACCGGTACCGGAAAAGAACTTATTGCCAACAATATCCATAAATCCAGCAGCAGAGGCAGACATCCTTTTATTGCTGTCAACTGCGGAGCATTACCAGAGAATCTTTTGGAAAGTGAACTTTTTGGTCATGAAAAGGGGAGTTTTACCGGTGCTGTTTCCAGAAGAAGGGGTCGGTTTGAAATGGCAGATAAAGGTACAATTTTTCTGGATGAAATAACGGAAACCTCTCCTGCCTTTCAGTCGCGATTACTGCGGGTATTGCAGGAAAAAAATTTTCAAAGAGTGGGCGGAGAAAAAACCTTACATATCGATGTCAGGGTAATTGCAGCCAGTTCAAAAAATATAAAATCACAGATAGAAAATAATGAATTCAGGGAAGATCTGTTCTACCGCTTAAATGGATTTATGCTCACCATTCCTCCTTTACGTAACAGATCAGAGGATATCCCTTTACTTGCGGAACATTTTCTTAAAAAGTATAATTATTCCTCCATAAAAGCTTTTTCAGAACAGGCAATGAAGATACTCACCCATTATCACTGGCCCGGTAATGTTCGGGAACTTGAAAATATCATCAGACGGGCAGCCATATTAGCCAAGAGTGAAGGTCGATCCCTAATACAAAAAAAGGATCTGCCGGAAGACATTCTAAAACAAAAAGAAATTGATTCTTATCAATTTAAATATGTATCGCTGGAAGAACAAATACTGCATCTGTTGCGGAGTATGGAGTTTTCACATTCCTCCATAAGCAGGACCGCTGAAATGCTGAATAATAAGGATCGAGGAACAATCACTGAATATTTTCGGGGAATTTGTTTTAAAGCAATAGTAGATAATAATTATAATCTCGACAGGGCAGCAAAAAAAATTGCTCAAAACGATAATAAGGCAATGGTTCAAAGAGTAAAATCAAAAATAAAAAAATATCTAAAAAATCTTCAACCCTACCTGGATGAAAATAAAAATATTGACTCTACTTCAGCTCATTACATGATCCAGGGATTACCTCAAAAATATCATACTTATTTTTTAAAAATTATTAAAAACTATAATAAGATCCTTATATAAAATAAAAATTGCGGAAAAAATCCGCATTTCCGCATTTAGGGAAAATTGACGTACATGATAACAGACAGGGCAGCACTTTTCCTATCATATTGTTTTTATTTATATTTAAACAATCATTAAAATAAATAAAATATCTGGCACTACAATTGCTTAGGTAGCACATAGAACTGGAAAAGCAATTAAGATAAACAGAGGTTTGGATAAATGAAGAATTGGAATTGAAAAATTAAAAAGATTGAGAATAATTAATGTATGAGGTATTTATATGCGTGGAATCTTACAAATATTACTATTTATTTTGATTGCCACTTCCCTTTTTGCCCAGGGTATTTCACGTTCTACCGGATTAGGGTTCAGGGGAGGATTATGGATTAGCAATAATCCTGAAAGCGGAATTCATGTACAATCAACCAGTATAGTAGAAGTTTCAGCTCCCAGTGGTTACGGAACCATATACCTTTTTTCCCGACTGAAGGATAATTGGTACCTGGAGACAAGTATTGGTGGTATTGCTGAATCGGTTACTATTTCTAATAACTTCGAAGGAGAGAGCATTAATTCCACATCTATAATTCCCTTCCTGCTGGGATGTCGTTATGATATACTATCATCAAAATTTATATCTTCCATAAATCCTTATCTATCCTTTGGTGGAGGTATGTACTGGTTTAGTGAAAGTAGTATTAATAATTCTTTTTATTTCACCAATGTGGGTACAAAAGCAAAGGTGCGGGCAGGAGTATACGGCGGAGGTGGAATTTACTATGTAATCTCTAATTGGTGTGCTCTGAATTTTGACACAAAATTTAATATAATTCCCAATGTACATAACCAAAATCACAGCGGATTAGAGTTTGGCCTGGGATTCTGTTTTATGTGGGGGAAAAAACGAGAAATATTTCAAGTAAAAGAAGTCAAAATAATTGTAAGGGATATTTATCCTGCCTACTACCAGTTTTACAACACCTATCCGCTGGCCCTGGTTTCAATAAAAAATACTGCTTCTTTTCCCATTGAAGTTAATATTATTTCAGAAATAAAAAATTTTTCAGCAAAATCCTCCCAGACCGGCTATATTCAGATAAACAGCGGTGAAATCCAGCAAATTCCGGTCAAGGCTGTTTTCGGAAGAGCTCTGATAAACACCACCCATCAGGAAGCTGCGGTTTTAAATCTAGAGATCGAAGCAAAATCCGGAATAAACCGAACCAAATCATTAAGTGAACAGATTATCATTCATACCCGCAACAGTTGGAACGGAGAAATTGATAAATTAGCCTATTATATCACTCCTGATCAGGTAGAGATAAGAAACCTATGTAGAAAATCCCTTACTGCTATTTCCGACATGCAGGGCAAAGATTTGCACGCTTTTACCAGAGCAAAATTTCTTTTTAATGAACTGAACAAGATGGGCATACAGTATGAAAGTGACCCCCATATCCCCTATTATCAAGACGACAGGGTACAATTTCCCCTGGAAACCATCAATCTAAAAACCGGGGACTGTGATGATCTGGTTATACTCTACTCTTCTCTGCTGGAAGGTATTGGGATAAATACTGCATTCATAGATGTAAAAGATCCCCAAAAAGAATTAGCCCATCTTTATATGATGTTCGACACTGGTCTCCCCCCTGAAAAAGGTTTCTTACTCAGTAGCAACAAAAAAAGATATGTCATAAGACAAAATCATTATGGGAAAAATACAATCTGGATTCCGGTGGAGACCACTCTCATTGATTATAATTTCGAGGAGGCCTGGAAGCAAGGCGCCTTACAGTATCTCAGGCAGGCAATATTTAGAAAAGGGGATATTAAAGGCTGGGTGCAAATAATTGATGTAAAATAAGCCGAACATTTATATAATTAAAAATTAAAAGGAGTAAAATCATGAAGGTAAAAATTTCTTTCCTGATTTGTTTAATTTTTACTTACCGGTTCAGCTACGGTTCTGTAGAGGTAAAAATAGATAAAATTCAGGGGCAAGTTCAGGTGAGACGAGGAGTGGAGGAAGAATGGACCCCTGCAGGTATTAATATGGTTTTAAAAGATATTGATACCATACTGACTGGTGAAACCGGCATTGTCGTTCTGAGTATTGAAAAAGGAATGGTTTTTACTCTGGGCAGTAATTCCATACTGGATATTGGAGATCTCAGAGAAATTACCAAAGATGAGCTTTTTCTCTATCTGACCTCTCAAAAAGTAAAAAATCTACAAAAAATTAATGAACCCACCAATATACATATAGAGAATGTCAGTGTGGTGAGAGCAGAACAAAAAAGTCTGGAAAAAGAAGCTGTAATTCCGGACAAAAATTCTGAAATAAAAATTTTTGAAATAAACGGAGCAAAAGCTCTTTTTCAACAAGAATATTATACCAACTCCATTATGAAATTTTACCAAATTTTAGAAAGTTATTCCGAATTCAATAAACGAGGAGAGATTTATTACTATTTAGGACGCTCGTTTGAATCAATACATGAATATGGAAGAGCAAGAGATGCGTATGAAACCGCCATGCAAGAATTTAAAAATAGTGAAAACAGTGATCCTAGCACTCAATTATTGCAGGAAAAAACTGAAGAAGCTTCAGAAAGAATTAAGGCAAGAGAACAAAAAAAGTAATATATATATCATTAAAATTTAAACTAATTGTTAAACTAATGTTCATCTAAAAAAGGAGATATACTTATGAAAAAAATATTAATTCTACTCATGTTACTTCTACTTACCGCAGGTCTGCAAGCAAGAGACGATGAGATACTTTTTAGTGGTACGGTAACTCATGGTGGATTCGGAGGTCCTGTTGTAACTTTTTCCAGCATCAAGAGCAATCTGGGTGTTATGGTGGGAGGCCGGGGAGGATGGATCATAAACCATATGATTACCCTTGGAGGCGGAGGGTACGGATTGGTAACCAATATACCCATCATACCCTCTACTGCTGGGAGTGATTCTCTGTCCCTGGGCATAGGGTATGGCGGATTTGAGATGGGATTCATCATGAACTCCTGGAAACTGACTCACCTTTCCTTTTTCTTGCTCATTGGAGCTGGGGGCGCAAGTCAGGTAAAATGGGATGCAGATGATTTTGATATGGATAATAATGGGGATGCCTTTTTTGTCCTGGAACCCAGTATGGAAGCAGTACTCAACTTCACCAGTTTCTTCCGGATTAGTGCAGGCGCCAGTTATCGCTATATTTCTGGACTGGAGATGCCAGAAATAACTGACACTGATCTCTCCGGTCTTACGGCAAAAATTACCCTGAAATTTGGGAATTTTTAAGGAGATAAAGATTAAAAATGATTTTCAGGTATGTTTTTACTGTATTCAGCTCTCCTGCCGCTGACCTATCAAGAAAAAAGGAGAATATCAAATGATAAAACAAAAATTATTAATTATAAATTTTGCCATTTTACTTGCAGGTTGCTACAACATTACCGAACCTGAATACGTTTCCAATACCAGTTATCTGGCAAGCAAAGATCTTTCTTACCAAATAAATAGATATGAAACAACCATCTTCCGAATACAGGGAATAAACGGTAAAATTAACCTGCGTACCTGCAGCGGAGATACGGTAATCAATGTAGCAGCTAAATGTACGGTTAAGTCTGAGAGTAGAGACGATGCGGAAGAACATCTGGATTTGCTGAAAGTTCTGATCTCAACTTCTTCTTCTGAAATCATAGTATATACTGAACAACCGGAAAATACCCAGGGCCGTCTTTACCAGGTTGATTATGATATTCTTCTTCCTGAATCAATGAAATTAAGAGCAAGCAATGTTAACGGAAATATATCAGTCGACACCCTTTTAGGGGGTGTTAACATTGGTTTGGTTAATGGTGATATAGTTCTGAATAATCAAGAAGGAAATATAAATATTGACTTGACGAATGGAAATGTTCGGGTACCATCTCATGCGGGAAACTCGGAGATCAATGTAGTGAATGGAAGTATCTATTTAAAAACTGATCTCCCCCAAAATGGCTCTTGTGAGTTGAATAATGTTAACGGAATAATTAATTTAAGGATACCTGTAAACACATCCGCAGAATTCTCCGCCAAAGTAACCAATGGAGGAATATCCCTTTCTAATCTTGATCTTTCTAATATTAATATTTCCAAAAAAGAAGCTGAAGGTATATTGGGAGATGGATCCGGTTCTATTGCTCTCTCAGTGGTTAATGGTACTATTGATGTTCAGGGATTTTAATTAAATATGGTCGAGCATTTGCTGTTGAATTTCTATACACTCTTCCAGTCTGTCTTCCGGAACATAGAGACGGATGCCTCCCAGGGGAGTGGTACCGGGAAACTGATAAGCATCCCCCACTCCCTCTGATCTTATATAGCAGGGAATGCCTTTGGCTTCCAGAGTCTCTTTAACCATATCAGCATATACTCGACCAGGAAGATTGGGAAGTGGAACAAATTTAATTTTATCTAAACTCTTTTCATTCTCATCCTGAGGAAATTTCTTTACCAATTTTTCCCCGCAATCAGGACAAATCTTAATTCCTGGTTTATACTCATATTTACAAACCGGACAAAACAAATGTATTTTCCTCATTTAATATTATAAAAGATTATTATTTCAGAAATGATATTAAAAATGACAGCTCGATGAATTAGTTGTTTACCTCCTTTCCTCGTCAGGCTTGAAAAGGAGGTAATTTATCCCCCCATTCATCTATTACAGAGTTTCCAGTACTTCTTTTATCCCTTCAAAAGCCCAGTCAATTTCTTTTTTGGTAATGACCAGAGGAGGAGCAAAACGTATAGTATCAACATGGGTTTCCTTACATAATAAACCTTTTTCCATAAGAGCTTCACAGAACCTCCGGGCTCCGCCTGCTTCTTTTTTCAACTCTACTCCGATAAGTAATCCTTTCCCCCGTATTTCTTTTATGTGTTTACTGTTTATGGTTGCCAGTTTTTCTCTGAAATACTGACCCATTTTTTCCGAATTTTCAATCAATTTTTCTTCAGTTAAAACTTTAAGTGCTTCCCGGGCAACAATGCATGCCAAAGGATTTCCGGCAAAAGTAGAGCCATGTTCTCCCGGTGTAAATACTCCTAAAATCTCTTTTGACGATACTACCGCAGAGACAGGATAAAATCCACCTGACAAGGCTTTTCCTATCACGAAAACATCCGGGTGGACATTTTCATGATAACAGGCAAACAATTTTCCACAGCGCCCCAGCCCGGTTTGAATCTCATCCAGTACAAGCAGTACATTATTCTCTTTACATATTTTTTCACATTCTTTTAAATATCCTTTCGGAGGTATAATTACTCCGCCCTCTGCTTGTATTGGCTCCACCAGAAAAGCTACCGTATTTTTATTAATTGCTTTTTTTAATGCCGTGGTATTACCAAAGGGAATAGTCTTAAATCCGGGAGTAAAGGGAGAAAAATATTTTTTATAGAGCTCATCCGTGGAAAAACCCACTATGGTGGTGGTTCTCCCGTGAAAATTTCCAGCACAGGTGATAATCTCAGCTTTATCTAATTTTATATTCTTTTTAGTATATCCCCATTTTCTCACTGTTTTTATAGCAGTTTCAACTGCTTCTGCCCCACTGTTCATGGGGAGCATTTTTCCCATACCAGTCAGGTCACACACTTCCTGGCATAAATATGCGAGTTGATCATTACGAAAAGCCCGGGAAGTGATGGTTAATCTTTTACTTTGTTTTTGTAATGCCTTAACAATTCGGGGATGACAATGTCCTTGGTTTACTGAAGAGTAAGCCGCTAAAAAATCCAGATATTTATTACCTTCAATATCATATACCCAAATCCCTTTACCTTTGCTCAGAATAACATCAAGAGGTTTATAATTATGTGCACCATATTGATCCTCGAGATCAACAAATTCCTGTGTAGTCGCCATATCCTTACTCCTTTCTTTATATGTGAAATTTTAAATTATTTCAAAAATAATTTAAAGAATATAATAAGACAATTATTATAAAATTGCAAGAAAAAAAAATGAAACTTTAAAAAAATTTTTTTATATTAAACTAAATTTAAATGAATGGCTGCACCACTCTTTTGTTAGACATAAGGTATGATTTTTGTATATATAAAAAAATCAGTTATTTCTAAGCATAAAATTGAAAAGTGAGGAAAATAATTCCGGAAAAAAATTACTCAACGACCATATCAGGAAAATATGAATATTAGTAGCTTAAAAAAAATAATACTATTATTTCTACTCAGCCCATTCAATTATGGAATTATAGGTAATCTCCATTCCCAAATATGCAATCATCAAATTAAATTTGAACATTTTACCATTAAGGATGGCCTTTCCCAAAGTGTCATTAATACTATTATACAGGATAAGCGTGGTTTTCTCTGGTTTGGTACGCAAGAGGGCTTAAACCGCTACGACGGATATGAATTTAAAAAATTTTATCATGACCCTCAGAATCCAAACAGCATGAGTGCCAAACATATAAATTACCTAGTCGAACAAAAAGATGCCAAAGTACTTTGGATCGGAACTGAAGGAGGTGGGCTGGACCGGTTTGATCTGGAAACCCAAGAATTTAGGCATTTCCAACATATTCCCGATGATTCCACCAGCCTGAGCAGTAATTTTATTACCTGTCTAGAATTTTCATCTTCAGGACATTTATGGGCCGCCACCAATCAGCATGGACTGAACCGATTGGATCTCACAACAGGCCATATTAAACAATATCATTTTCAAAAGAATAATGAGAAATCGATCAGCAGTGAAGGAGTTACAACCTTATTTAAAGACAGCCAGGGAAGGTTATGGGTGGGATTAAATACAGCCGTCTTAGAAAGATATGATGCAGAAAATGAGCAATTTATCCATTTTTCTTTCCAGGATAAATTTGATTCTGAATTCATTCTGGATATAGTTGAAATAAATAATAAACTCTGGCTTGCTACCAATAAAAGTATACTAATATATGATCCTGAAAGGGAAAGGATTGAAAGTTTTACCGGTAAAACAGAAGGGTTGCCCCCTGATTTTAGAGTAGAGAAACTATGTGTAGAGTCTGTTGATTATCTCTGGGCAGCAGCAGTTGAGAAAGGATTATATCTATTTGATCTAAAAAATAAAACTTACCATAATTTTGCCTTCAATCCCTCAGATCCATTTGGAATTTCAAATAACATTATCGGTGATATATATAAAGATACAATCGGAAATATTTGGATTGGAACCAGGGGAACCGGTATTGATGCCATTAAAAAAAGAAACAAAAATTTTTATATATATCAACATTCTTCTATAAATCCCTTCAGTATCTCGCATAACAATATTTGGCAAATATATGAAGATCCTGACTTCCCCGGAAAAATATTCTGGATTGCAACCTCTGATAAACTTAATAAATTTGATTTTGAGAAAAAAATTTTTACTCACCTATTTCATGATCCTAAAAATATAAATAGTATTAGCAGTAATAATATTATCGCTTTATACAAAGATAGCAAAAAAAATCTATGGATCGGCACTTATAAGAACGGCCTTAGTGTTTTGAACACCGAAACCAATAAGGTACGCAGATTTACTTATGATCCTGCCAACAAGCAAGGAATCGGTGCTGCTCAAATATTTTGTATTACGGGAGACAATTCTAGTAAAATATGGATTGGCACTTCCACCGCAGGGCTTGATTGTTACCATCCCCAAACAGACAGTTTTACTCACTATACTTCTAATTCGGAAGATACAACCACTCTAGATAACAATTTAATCTGGTCACTCTTTATTGATAGAGATGGCATTCTTTGGGTGGGAACTAATAATGGATTAAATAAATTTAATCCGGAATCCAATACCTTTCATAGAATTAATAATTCCCTCATCAATGGATCGGTATTTTATATACATTCCACCCAGAATAATAAAAATATATTGTGGCTTTGTACTGAATTTGGTTTGATAAGATTTAATAAAAACACTGAGGTCTGCTATAAATACAACAATGACTTAAAACGAGAATCAGTCTTTTGCGCCTTACCGGATCAAAAGGGAAATTTATGGTTGAGTACAAACAGAGGTCTCTTTCAGTTTAATCCGGAAACCGGGAGACTCAGATCCTTTTTCGAAAGCGATGGGCTTCCCAGTAATGAATTTAATTATGCCGCTTTCAGTAAAAACAATAAAACCAATGAATTAATTTTTGGAGGAGTGAACGGATTGGTTATTTTTAATCCAGGTGACATTCAGAGAAATACACTACCTCCCTCGGTGGTGCTTACTGATTTTAAAATATTTAATCAATCTGTAGGTATTGATAATTATCATTTAAAAAAATCTATCACCGAAGCAGAAAAAATCAATCTTTCTTATAAAGATGATATTTTTACTTTTAGTTTTGCAGCTTTAAATTTTCTGGCTCCGGAAAAAAATTTATATGCTTTTAAAATGGAAAATCTAAATAATGAATGGAATTATATAGATAATAGACGTTTTACTACCTATGCCAACCTTCCTCCCGGTAGTTATACCTTTAGAGTTAAAGCAGCCAATAGTGACGGAATTTGGAACTCAAAAGGTGCATCTGTAAAAATAATAATAAAGCCGCCATTCCATCAGACTACTTTCTTTAAAATATTGCTTACCTTACTATTTGCTTTTACTCTTTATTTTATATATAAAATAAGAGTCAGTTACATCACTCACCAAAAAAATAAATTGAGTAAAAAAGTAAAGGAACGTACTGAGGCCCTCAAACAAGAAATAACTGAACGAAAGGCAACTGAACAAAAACTGGAAGAACGTCAGAAATATTTAATTTCAATCCTACAGCATACACCTGAGGCAATTGTGGTTACTGACCCTGATCAAATTATTGTGGAGTGGAATCCAGGAGCGGAAAAAATTTTCCTGTACAGTAAAGAAGAAACCATCGGTAAAAATCTCAATGATTTAGTTGTGGGTAAAGGTAAACGCCGGGAGAGCATAAATCTGGGTAAAAAAGTACTGGCAGGAAACCTGGTTCCGCCTCTTGAAACCATAAGAGTAGACAAAAACGGAAACCGCATAAATGTTATTGTAGCAGCCTCTCCCATTATAATTGAAGAAAAATTAACCGGCATGGTAATAGTGTACACAGATATTACCAAGCAAAAAAAATATGAAGAACAACTGCAAAAATCATTAACTGAAAAGAATATCTTATTAAAAGAAATACATCACCGAGTTAAAAATAATCTTGCCGTTATTTCCAGCCTTTTGAGTCTTCAGTCTAAATATCTGGATGATAAAAAAGCTAAAGAGATGTTTCAGGAAAGCAGAAACCGGGTTTTAACCATGATGAAAATTCATGAAAAATTGTATAAATCTCTGGATATCACTAAAGTAGATTTTAAGAGTTATATACAAAGTACAGTTAATAATTTATTCAAGATATATGGGATTAACTGGGATAATATTTCCTATACCTTGGATATTAAAGATATTTCTTTACCCATGGAAAAAGCCATTCCCTGCGGATTGATCATCAATGAACTGGTTACCAATTCTTTAAAATATGCTTTTCTGGAAATGGGAGACAAAAAAGGAATTATTGAAATATTAATGCACCGATCAAATGGTAATGTTGAACTCATTGTAAGAGATAATGGTAAAGGTATAACCGGAGATATTGATTTAAAAAATTCCGATTCTCTGGGGCTTAAATTAGTAGATATTTTATCCAAAGGTCAACTGGACGGGGATTTGAATATAAGTAGTAAAGAAGGGACTGAATTTAAAATAAAGTTTCCGATAAAAGAATAAAGTGATTAAATAATAGAATCGGGAATTAGTATAATTATATATCTATACTTATAATTTAAATACAGACATTTTTATTATACTCAAAGTTAGTTGGAATTTAAATCTACCTTGCCTAAAATAGGTTTACCCTCAACGACACTGACTGGTGATCTTATTTTTAATCTGCTTCCTATTTGTGAATTGTCTGTCGGATCCATAGTATCAAATTCCCATTCCAGTATTTGAATTTCAGTTCCGGAAGAAGCATCCATATATATATATCCGCTACTATCATATATCAACTGATCGGATCTGGTATGGATATAAATCTTACCGGCTTGTTCAGGAAACAATTCCATGACCTGACCACTCCAGCCACCATAATAACCATCAATGGTAACCGTTTCATCTAGGTATTTTTCCGGATTTGATATGATTTCTTTGATTTTTACACTAACATCCTTTCTATAAGGATTAGTTAAATTTTTTTCACAACGTAATAATAAAATATTGGCAATAAAAAACATCAATACAATACCTAAAATTCTCTTCATTTTGATCTTTCTCCTATTCTTAGACCAAAAACTAGGCATTCGGATAGGCAAGAATTCCCATAAAAAGGAGGTTGTCGGTAACATGATCTCTGATCACATACATAAAGGGTTGATCTAATATCATAAAAATCCCTCCAGCCGATCCCCTCAAGAATTCAACCGCAGTAACTGCCGCTGCTTCGGTTCCTTCTTCATCCACTTGAATAAAAGTTTTATGAATAACCCTGCTGATGTAAATACCGCAATTTATCTTACAAAAATCTGCCCCGGGTGAAAAAGCTGCTCCCATCCCCAAAGCCGTAAGCACATCTTTCAGCTCAATCCCATAGGATATCTCAAACTTAGGCATCTGGAGGGTAACCTCCTGCTCGGAAAAACTCTTTATCCACATAGTCCAGTTTTCCGGTGTCATTTGAACCACAATTTCTTCCAGTTGCCTACCCTGGTTAGGTAAAATAATGGTCATGCTGAAGTTTCCATCTCCATAGGGCAGATCAAGGGCTTGAAAGGATTCGGTAGTCAAATAATCAGCATTAATTGTTTGACGCATCATAGCACAGGGGACTATACTGTCGTTATAGCAAGTGAAATTCGATTCAATGGTGTTTTCCGGATCAAATTGATAGGTCCAGTCCCCCTTGAAATAGAGAGCATTGATCAGATAAAGAACCACCGCAGGCGGGATTCTCTTTATAATCTCTTCAATTTTCCCTTGTGTGTTAGTTTTAACCCAATTATTTATGATATCAACTGCCTGGGGATCGCTAAAGTCGAGTGTCTGTATCTCTGCTTCAAAATACTCTCTGAGGGTCTCAAGAAAACTCTCCTGAATCTGAAAACCCTGCCGGGGCCAGGCAGAATTGGCTAGGTCAAACCGTACCAGAGGATCAAGCGTGGTTAACAGGTTGATCAGGCTCTGATGGGTTTGATTGATCTCTGGTAAAGACATATTTCCAT
>CAZKMO010000065.1:0-18081 GCA_964554015.1 uncultured bacterium | reverse complement strand
CTGTATCCCTGAAAAAGAAGTCCTGCCCTTTATTTTGGGAGAAGGTTCCATACACCCTTGGTAAATAAATTGAAAATTAAGTTTAATCATTAAATTTTAATATTTTACTGGTAGAATGTCAAGGTTTTTTTTGAATTTTTGTCTTTAATTTTATTGTGTTTTTTTACTTATGGTAGCTTCGGTTTCTTAAAAAATATGGATTGAAAAGGAAAAAAGAAAAAGGAAAAAGTTTAAAAGACCAAAGAAAAAAGACAAAATACAAAAAAAAAATAAATCAAAGTTTTGAGAAGTCAGAAGCCAGTAATCAGAGATCAGCAGTTAATTATGATCTTTGAGAAAGAAGAATCGGAGTATCGGAGAAGGGTTGCAGTATAGTGGTTGATTATCAGAATGTAGAGAAAAAGAGTATAGGAAGGTTGTAACAATATACAATAGAATATAATTGTTTATCGACAAGTTTTCTATTCCTGCTTATCCGGTACCCGGTTCGCCGATACATTTTTTATTAAATAAGGTTGATTTTAGCGAAAACTGGGGGAGAGGAAATCAATGAGGTTTTTTACAGATACAGGAAGATTGGGAACAGCGGCATTTTCTTTTAAAAACCAATAGAATGGTGGCAATCATAAATCCGAATAGTAGTACTGCACTCAAGAAAACAATTAGAACACTCAACATATCAGATATTCCTTTCAGGAATAGGTTAAGGTTAAGAAGATAATATCATTTAAGTTAAATCTTAACCTCAGCCTTAACCTTATTTTATCTTTTATCCTTTATCCTTTTTCCTTCTCAATGCCTGGGTTAGGCTTCAAAATCATCAAAAAGAATCTCCTCCGGTTCCACTCCCAGGTTATCCAGCAGTTTAAGTACCGCCTCAATCATGAGGGGAGGGCCGCAGAGGTAGTATTCGCAGTCATCAGGATCGGGATGGTCTTTAAGGTAATTATCATGAAGCACCTGGTGGATAAATCCGACCGGGCCTTTCCAGTTATCCTCAGACAAGGGTTCGGACAGAGCTAGGGTCCAGGTAAAATTTTCAAATTCTTTTTCCAACTGATCAAAATCCTGCTGATAAAAGGCTTCCTGCAGACTGCGGGCGCCGTACCAGAAGGAAATTTTACGTTTGGTTTTCAGCCTTTTTAACTGATCAAAAATGATGGAACGTAGAGGGGCCATGCCGGCGCCTCCACCCACAAAAATCATTTCCCGGTCAGTGTCTTTGGCAAAGAATTCCCCATAAGGGCCGGAAATAGTTACTTTATCACCCGGTTTAAGATTAAACAAAAAGGAAGACATCTGACCAGGAGGGACATGGGATTTTTCCGGGGGAGGGGGACAAATTCTGACATTCAGAGTAATCACCCCTTTTTCTTCCGGATAATTAGCCATGGAATAGGCTCTCATTACGGTTTCATCCACCCTGGAAGTATACTGCCAGAGATCAGCAGTATCCCAGGCTTTCCGGTATTCTTTTGGAATATCAAAGTCCCGATAACGTACAGTATGGGCGGGAGCTTCCGTCTGGATATATTCGCCGGCTTGGAAGTCAAATTTTTCTCCCGGGGGTAATTCCAGAACCAGTTCCTTGATAAAACTGGCCACATTTTTATTGGACCGAATCCGGCATTCAATCTTTTTTACGGCGAATATTTCCGGGGGGATCCGCAGTTTGAGTTCATCTTTTACAGAAAGCTGACAGGCAAGCCGGAATCCCTCCCTGATTTCTTTTCGGGTAATGACAGATTTTTCCGTGGGTAGGACACTGCCCCCGCCCTGCCGTACAATTACTTTACACTGGGCACAGGTTCCCTGCCCGCCACAAGCTGAAGCGAGATAAATTTCATTTTCTGCTAAAACATTCAGTAGTTTCTTCCCTCTTTGTACAGAATAATGATGATCAGGATCATCGTTGATGTTAATATTGATTTTTTCAGCCGGAATCAGTTTTGATTTGGCCAGCAGAATCACTGCGACCAGAATCATTATTAAGATCGTAAACAGTCCTGCGCTTAAAAGTATAAGTGTAATGTCTGTCATATTACTTTCCTATAACTGAATTCCGGAAAACAGCATGAAAGCCAGGGCCATTAATCCGACAGTGATAAAGGTAATTCCCAGACCCCGCAAACCTGGGGGGAGGTTGCTGTATTTCAGTTTTTCCCTGATTCCGGCCAGGGCCAGCACTGCCAGGGCAAATCCTGTACCCGAACCCAGACCAAATACCACACTCTCCGCCAGATTATAACTTCTTTCCACCATAAAAAGAGATCCTCCCAGAATAGCACAGTTTACTGTTATCAAAGGAAGAAAAATTCCCAAAGCATGGTATAGTTTGGGAACGTATCTATCCAGGGTCATTTCCAGGATCTGCACCATGGCTGCAATAACTCCTATATAGGTAACCAGTCCCAGGAAGGAGAGATCGATATTGTTGACTCCCAGCCAGGAAAGAGCATTCTCTTTTAATACATAGGTATAGATAAGATTATTAATCGGCACGGTTATGGCCTGCACTACGATCACTGCCAGGCCCAGTCCCAAAGCGGTATCAACCCGTTTGGAAACTGCCAGAAAGGTGCACATCCCCAAGAATAAGGCCAGGGCCATATTTTCAATAAAAATGGATCGGATAAAAAGACTCAGGTAATACTCAAACATGTTTTTACTCCTCTTCCACCTGTTCTGGAATCAGGGATCGCATAATCCAGATGATGAGACCAATAAGAAAAAAAGCACTTGCCGGAATCAGGAAAATACCGTTCCGTACATACCAACCACCTTGGGTAGCCAGAGGGAGAATCCTTATTCCCAAAATGGTGCCTGCACCTAACAACTCCCGGAAAAATCCTACGGTTAGCAGAATGAAGCTGTATCCCAGTCCGTTTCCAATACCGTCCAGGAAACTCTGCAGCGGCGGATTCTTTAACCCGAAAGCTTCGGCCCGGCCCATGATAATACAATTGGTTATAATCAGTCCTACATACACAGACAGCTGTTTACTTATCTGGAAGGCGAAGGCTTTTATAATCTGAGCAGCAATGATCACCAGAGAGGCGATAATGGTCATTTCCACAATGATACGCACACTGTCCGGGATATGTTTTCTTAACAGACTGACAAAAAAACTGGATAGACTCAGCACAAAGATTACTGCCAGAGACATAACCAGGGAGGTTTCCATTTTAGAGGTAACCGCCAGAGCTGAACAAATTCCCAGAATCTGAAAGGTGATGGGATTTTCCTTGAAAATGGGATTTATTACCAGTTTTTTTAGTTGTGCCATTATTGCCTCATAGATTTTTGAGTTAAGATAATCTATGTTTAACCACAAAGAACACAAAGATCACGAAGAGATAATTATTGTAGTTGTGAAATTCTATATCCTATGCATCAATATTTATTTTCTTTTTTTATCTTTTATCTTTGTACTTTCAATCTTTCCAAAAATGGCCCATACCCATGTTTTCCCAGCCAGAAGCGAACCAGATTATTCACTCCCCGGGTAGTAAGAGTGGAACCGGAAAGGCCGTCTACCTGGTATTTTGCCTCGGGACTCGATGGATCTACTTCACCTTTGATGACTTTTATTCTGAGCTTCCCTCGGGTATCGAAAGCTTTTTTCCCCACCCAGATTTTTTTCCAGTCGGGGTTATCCACTTCTCCTCCCAGACCCGGGGTTTCACCCTGCTCATAAAAAGTCAATCCCCTGATGGTGTGCAGATCCTTTTCCAGAGAAATAAATCCCCACATAGTAGACCACAGTCCCTTTCCGTATATAGGAAAGATGTATTGTTCAATGATGCTGTTTTGTATTACTTTATATACAATCATATATGCAGGTTTCCTTTTAATATCAGCAATATCAATACTGTCAGGCAGAGGATAGGAGTACTGGCTGTGTTAGGCAATATATTGAATATCGAAATTTTGAGGATCTAATCCTTCCGGATATTCCCCTTTTTTCATCACCTCCCCCTGGGAAAGATTGATTATCTCAGGTTCAATGTTTTTTTTGTAGAGGCTGCTAACGGAATTATTATCCTGATACAGACCACTCACTTGAAGTATATTTTTGAACCTTTCCTCCCTTTTATTAGTTTCCTGGATACTTTTAAGAGTGACTGCAGTAAAGGAGACCAAAAGGGAACAGACCAGGCATACTCCCAGAACTATGGTGACAGCTTTTTTAGTATCCTGATCAGCCATAACGAGCCTTTCTTTTTTTTATATGAGCATTAATGACGAAACGATCGATTATGGGAGAGAAGATATTGCCAAAAAGAATAGCCAGCATCATCCCCTCCGGATAAGCAGGATTGACCACCCGGATAAGTACTACCAGAAATCCGATAAGTAATCCGTAAAGATATTTTCCGGTGTGGGTAAAGGCAGCACTTACCGGATCCGTGGCCATAAATACCATGCCAAAGGCAAATCCGCCGGTCACCAGATGCCACCAGGGAGTCACCTGAAACATGGGATTGGTAGTACTGCCGGTCAGGTTAAACAGCAGGGAAAAACTCACCATTCCTGCCAGCACACTGAGCATGATCCTCCAGGATCCGATCCCGGTAACAATCAGTATTACAGCCCCTATTAAGCAGGCCAGGGTGGATGTTTCTCCCATAGAACCGGGTATGAAACCCAGAAAACTGTCCATCCAGGAATAGGAAAGATGGAGGGTTTTATCCGCCATCTGGGCCAGAGGGGTAGCCTGACTGATGTTATCCAGAGCAATCCATACTTTATCACCGCTTATCTGGGCAGGATAGGCAAAAAACAGAAAAACTCTTCCGGCTAGAGCCGGATTTACGATGTTCATACCCACTCCTCCAAATACCTCTTTTCCTATAACCACTCCAAAGGAAATGCCCAGAGCTGCCTGCCAGTAAGGAAGGTCAGGGGGGACTATCAAGGGAAAAAGCAGACTGGTGACCAGAAATCCTTCATTTATGGGATGCTTACGTATCATGGCAAACACTACTTCCCAAAATCCACCCACAGCCAGCACCACTATATAAAGAGGGAAAAAATACAAAGCCCCCTGAATCAGATTAGCAAAAATATTATTTGGATCGAATCCGATACCCAGCCATTCTATTACTTTTCTCTGCCAGTTTGGTTCGGGAAGTGAAGACATGCTGTCGATTACCAGATTAGCCTGAAGGCCGGTATTATACAGGGCCATAATGACCGCCGGAATCAGGGCCACAACTACGGTAACCATTAATCGTTTCATGTCCAGAGCATCCCGGATGTGGGGTGCGGTTTCGGTTTCTTTGTTAGTTTTGAAAAGGAAGAAATACAGGGCTTCATAAAAATAGTAAAATTTGGTGGGGGTCCCGTCTTTTTTACAGAAATATTCCGGTTTTTTTAGAAATTTTTTCAGGAAATTCACTAGCCTTCCTTTTCAATTAAGTCTAAGGTTTTTCTCAAATTTCTTCCATGATCAATTTTGGAAGGGCAGACAAAACTGCACAGAGCCAGATCTTCTTCCACCAGTTCCAGACAACCCAGATTTTCCGCTTCTTCTATATCCTGTACAGCCAGAGCTCGGAGCAGGTAGGTGGGAAGCAGATCCAGGGGCATTACCTTTTCGTAGCTTTCAATGGGTACTATGGCCCGGGTTCCACCGTGCAGGCTGGTTGAAAACCGGTAGCGGGCATGAGGAATAAATTGGGAAATAAAGGTCTTCTTGAGAGAATAAAGATGAAAACCGGGACTGAGCCAGCCCAGAAAACGTTCTTTTCTATCCACCGGTATGACGGTTATCTGCTGGTGATATCTTCCCAGAAAAGCAGTTTCTTTTTCCGCTGTATGACCGGATAATACGGAACCGGAAATAGCCCGATAGTCACTAGGTTGTAATTCATTAAGGATAAGATCATCAATAGAAGCGCCTTTTCTGGTTCGGATCAATCGAGGTTTTTTGATTAAAGGACCGGCCAGGGAAACAATACGTTCTGCAGAAAGTTTTCCCCGAGTAAACAGATATCCTATGGCAGCCACCTCCTGAGCGCCAATATACCAGACCTGTTTAGAGAGGGAAACCGGATCCAGGAAATGAATATGGGTACCGGGATTGCCGGCCGGATGGGGACCATTGAATTCAGCAACGGTTACTGAATCATTATCCGGTAAAGGAATATTTTCTCCCAGTTTTTTGCAGAGATAGATTGTGGTTTCGCTAAGCTGTCGGAGTACAGTAAGACCGTTGAGAAAATCATTCTTTTTTTCTTTCAGGATTACCGGCAGGGAAGGGGAAAGGGGATTAGTATCCAGGGCAGTGATAAAAATGGAATGGGGTGTGGTTTCCGGATCAGCAATTTTGCCGAAGGGCCGGCAACGAAGAGCTGTCCATAATCCGGATTGTAAGAGCTGGTGTTTGATTTTTTCCGATCCCAGCTTCTCAAGTTTATTTTGGGCATAGGAGGTAAAATCGATTTCCTGCTTACCCTCAAGTTCGATAATCAGGGAAATGAATCTGCGTTTTTCCCCCCGGTTGATAGCAGTAATAGTTCCGCAACCCGGAGATGTGTACCCAACAGCTTCCCTTTTCTTATCGGTAAACAGAAGCTGCCCCAGTTTTACTTTATCTCCTTCCTTAACCGTGAACCTGGGTTTCATTCCCGGATAATCCGATCCCAGTAGTGCCACTTTGGTTACTTGATTTCCGGGATAGATTTTCTGTTCCGGTTCACCCGGAAGGGGCAGATCCAGGCCTTTTTTGAGGATTATTCTTTTCATTTTTGATTCATAGATTTTGCGGAGAAAAAGGTTAAAATCCAGGTCAAGGTTAAGAAAAAAATATCATTAAAGCTGAATATAATTTTCAATCTTACCCCTAACCTATATTTTTATCACTTTTCTTTAATATTTACATTCCCCTAATCACAACAAAATAATTTTACTGAGTTACTTTAAAAAGTAAAGGTATAAAATTTGAGCATTTATGCAAGTAAAAATTTAAAAAATTAAAATTAAATAAGTATCTTTCTCGTTCCCACGGTTTTAGTGGGAACGAGATGAATAGCAAATTTCACCATAAAAGCAAGAGTTTTATTAATTTTTTGTCCTACCCTGTAAATAGTCAATCATAGGTTGAGTTACCAAGGGTACCAGGTCGCCAATCATATGGGGCATGAGGTTGTCCATTACCTTGGGCATCATTTCCGGCATCTGCTCTGCCATATAATCGGGCATGGGAATCATTTCTCCCACCCGTTTCAGCATGGTGGGCATTACCTTGGGCATCATCAGAGGCAGCAGTTTGGGAAACAGAACCGGAAAAAGGGGTTTCATTATATTAAGTGCACCCGGGATTTTGCCCATAAATCGCATCATGCCTCCCATACCCAGGGGCATGGCCTTGATAAGTTCCGGCCACATGGTATCCATGAGCCGAGCAAATCCCCGGGGAGTCATAAGTTCGATCATAGCCTCGAATACAGCCCACTGTTTTCTGACTTCCGGATGGGGATCAGGAAAATCATATCCCAGGGCCTGGGAGGAAAAGCGGGCCAGATCAATCACTTCCAGGTTCATTTTTTTCTTATCATTGGTGACCCGAAGCTGAAACTCACAGCAGGGACAGAGAGCCAGCACTTTTTCCACTCCGGCCTCTTTGGCTTCATTCAGCCTTTCCTCGCCTACATCTGCAGCTACCGGAGGATCTTTAATCAAGGTAAGCACAGAACCGCAGCAGAGGCCGTCTTCCCGGTTATGAGCCATCTCTTTTAATTCCACATTGGGAATAGCTTTGATCAGTTCCCGGGGTTCTTCATACACTCCGCTTACCCGGCCGATGTGACAGGAGTCATGCCAGGTTACAGTGGTTTTTGGCATTTTGTTTTCCGGAAATGTAAACTCTCCGGTTTTTATTTTATCCGATACCACTTCACTGTAATGTTTTGCCTTTATACCATAATCAATACCAAGTTTCTGGGACCATTCCGGGTATACGCTTCTCCACATCATATCACAGGCAGGGCAGGAACAAATAACAGTATCTGCCCCGGCAGCCTTTACATTTTTGATATTTTCTTTCATTACTTCTTCAAAAACATCCCATTTCCCGGCAACCAGCATGGGAGTAGCACAACAGTTTTCTTTCTCACCCAAATAAGTAAAATCCACTCCTGCTTCATCCAGTAATCGAACACTGGCCATACCGATATCATTTTCCACAAAACTGGCTGTACAGCCGGCAAAATAAACATTTTTTGATTTTTTCTGGGTACCGTGTTTTTCTCTCAAATCTGGGGGAAACCAGTTTGACCGGTTCTTGCGGTATCCGGCCCATATATTTCCTTCTGCCCGGGTGGCAGCAGCCATCATTTCAAAAGGAGGAAAGGTCATTCGTTTTTCTTCATTAATTAAAATACCTCGCAGTTTCATCCAGGATGGTTCAATGGGAAGCGCAGCACAACAGCGGAGATTACAGAGTTCGCAGGTAGTGCATACCAGAAAGGAATCCACCATTTTCTGATTCCAATCAACTTTTCCTTCCATATATTGGCGCAGCCAGTACCATTTACCCCGGGGATTCTGACTTTCCCAGCCCCGGCCGTAGAATTGATCACAGCCATCAATACAATAACCACATTGGGAACAGGAATAAGCATACCAGGCCACATCGGCAGGAATATCTTTGATTTTTTTAATTTTACGTTCCCCTACCTTGGTCAGAATCTGATTTCCCAGGGGACGAATAAGGGGTTCGAAAATTTTGGCTGTTTTCATAAGTAAACCCAGCAGACCGTTATGCAATACCTTGCCGGGATTGAGCAGTCCTTTGGGATCCACCTCTTTTTTGAATTTCTTCAGACGCTTGTACCGTTTCTTTCCCAGTATCTGTTTTCCTTTATTAGCAAAGTACATACCGGTAGAATAACAGCGCCCACCATATTTTTCCGCTATTTTTAGAATAGACATTACCAGACCGAAAATAAAATTATATCCGAGTGTACGCTGATCGCTGGGGATGAATCCCAGAATCACAACTTCCGGTTTTCCCTCAGGACCGTTTTTAATTACCACTCCTTCCTTTACCACCGGCTGATCCACTTTTCGTTCAATTTCAATCATAACCTTGTCCAGGGAATCAAGAGGAACGATTACTTCGGAAGGTACCAGGGAAGGTCCCAGTCTTTTCACTATCATGAGCCGGAAACGATCTTCCCATTCGTGTCTTGATATTCTCTCACTCAGTATTTCTGCCTGGCAGGCCTTGATGAGTTGTTCTAGCTGGGATCTGACCTGCGTACTTTCTTTTTTAGGAAAAGCCAGGGTTATTATATAGGAAGCAGGTAGAATAACTCTTTCTTCTGCTGGATGTCCCTGATGTTGCCTCAGGGGTGCTCGGTTTTTCATTTCTGCCATACGAGGATTGATGAACATCATAGACCAGATGGGGAGCTCTGCCTTAACCATGGAATCCAGCAGTTGCTGCAAGTCAGTAGGATCAGGGCAAGCTACAGATATGATATCCAGATCCTGATCAGGCATAATCTTAAGAGTAACCTGGCTGATAAATCCGGTAATCCCTTCCGCTTCTGCTATCAGGGAAAGATCATCACCGGAAAATTCTGTTATTCTGCCGTCTGGCGTAACCACCCGGACAGAAATTACATTTTCGGCAAAATAGCCGTACTGATAACTGCCGATACCGGCGCCGCCCTGGGCCAGCCAGCCTCCGGCGGTTGAGGAGGGATAACTGGTGGGATAAAGCCGCAGGGTGAAACCCTGTTTTTTCAACTGTTCATCCAACATTTCCCAGGTGATACCAGCTTCTACAGTTACGGTTTGATTATTTTTATCCAGGGAGATAACTTTTTTCATCCGGTAAAAATCAATAACTAATCCTTTTTTTAAGGGAATTACTCCGCCGTAACCGGAAGAGGCTTTGGCCCGGGGAGTAAGGGGAATACCTTCTTTATAAGCCCAGCTGATTATAGCGGCCAGTTCCTCTTCATTTTCCGGCTGTACTACTGCCTCAGGAGTAGTATTTCCTACCAGAGGAAGAACTAATTTGGGGATGGCTGCCATGTCATGTCCATAGAGAAGGCGTTCGGTTTTATCAAAGGTTACTCTGTCTCCGAATTGTTCCAGAAAGGTTTTTTGATTTTTGTTTATTTTTGACATTAATAATCTCCTTTTATTAATTACATTGTTTCTGCTAATAAACTGAGTGCTTGATAGATTTTTTGAAATTGTTTCTGATTTAACTGATCGGTGATTTTTTTTTCACATACGCTCATTTCCTGGAAAATTTTTTTTCTCATGTCTTTTCCTTGCCTGGTAAGAAAAGCATTAACGTTTCTCCGGTCCTGGAGCTGGGGTTCCTGCTCCATAAACCCTTTCTTCATTAATGCACTTAAAACTCTGCTGGCTCGGGAAGGAGAGAGACCTATGCGGTCTGCAAAGGCCAGTCCGGTGATTTTTTCCCCAAACTCAATGGCCAAGAGTCCATTAAATTCACCGGGAGTGAGATCTAGTCTGCTGCGTATTTGTTCTTCGGTGCGGATGCATTTTTTTCTGATTTCCATGATCAGTTCAAATAAACGTTTATTCATGCCTTCTCCTCATTGCGAATAGCAATAATTTATATTAGCATTAATTGCGTATAGCAATTATAAGAAAAATAATTCAATTTGTCAAATATTTTTTTGATGAACGATAATGTATTATAAATTGACGGAGACTATCATGGAGGCAGATGGTGGGTGACAGATCGTGAAAATATTTTCAAACAGTGAACTGTTGTTATATGATAGGTCGAGATAACTAGGAAAAGATAGTATTCAAAGATCAGAGATCAAAGGCCAGAATCCGGAGACCAGAAATCAGTAATCAGAGATCAGTTATTCTCGTTCACACGATCTGAGAGTGTGTGAAAACAATAAAACCCCGGGTGTCTGAAGGACCCCGGTTGTTTTTAATGATTCTAAAATAAATAAAAATACTATATTTTTAAACACCCGGTGTCTCACTCCGCTCGACAACCGGGGTTTTCACACAGCCTCTCTCCGTGGGAACGCTTTAAGATTATTCGTGTGGCATTGTTCCCAAATCGATACTGAAACAAGTTCAGCACAAGGTTTGGGACATGCTTTAGGCAATGTATAATTCATACGACTTAGAGGTTGTGACGCACGTTTTTATTTATGTAACATCCGAGGCATCCGACGAGTTGTTCAATTGATCTATGATTTCTGGCTGTCATACTATATCTACCTTCTTTTTCGCAGAGGCAGAGCCTCTGCGAGACTAAGTTACCCGACGATAACATTATTGTAGAAACTTAATGTAACATCTTCTTCTTTTATGTTGTCGTTTTTCCATAAGTTTCCATTGAGCCTGGACTTTAAGATTGGATTCAAGCTCCGGATTTGTTTCTACCTCGATAATCTTTTCTTTTAAAAAAGTTTTATTCATCTCATGGATTAAAATTGCATTTACTCCCTTGTCCTGTAAATCGGGACGAACTGCTACCAGGTATAAATCAACCCGATCATTTTTGCGCATCGCCCGCAGGATATATAAAAATCCTAAGGGAAAAAGTCTTCCCCTGGCTTTCTGCAATGCTTTTGATAATGATGGCATAGTGATACCAAAGGCGGCAATCTTCCCCTTTGAGTCAAGCACAACCGGCACATATTCCGGACGAATAAATCCAAAATATTGTTTGACATACATGGCAATCTGTTTTTCGCTCAAAGTTACAAATCCGAAAAGATCTTTATAGGCGTTGTTTAAAACCTCAAATATTTCGGTTGCATACGGTAACAATTCTTTTGCTTTATTTACTTTCAAAATAGTGAGATTATTTCTTTCTTTAATTCTGTTAGCAATTCTTTCGATCTTTTCTGGAATTTTTTGTGGATTTTTTACGGCAAACTCCACCCAGTCCACATCTTTTTGATATCCGAACTTTTCAAGGTATTTTGGATAGTAAGGATAATTATATATTGTTGCCAGTGTCCCAAGTTCATTAAATCCTTCAATCAACATTCCCTCATAATCCATGTCGGTAAAACCCAGAGGACCGTGGACTGCTGTCATTCCTTTCGATAGCGCCCAATTTTCAACAGTATCGAGCAGTGCTTTGACAACCTGTTCATCATCAATAAAATCAATCCAGCCAAATCGAAGATATTTATTATGCCATTTGTCAATGTATTTTTGATTTATTATTCCGGCAATCCTACCTACAATTTTTCCATTTCGATAGGCAAGCCAATATTTTGATTCACAAAACTCAAAAGCCGGATTTTTGTCTCTGCGCAATGTATTCATTTCATCAAAGAACAACGGAGGCACCCAGTATTTGTTTCCAGCATATAGCTTGTAGGGAAATTTAACAAATTTTTTCAGATCACCCCTGCCCGACACTTCCTTTATTTCAATATTCATCTTCATTTATTATACCTCTTCTTTAAATATTTTTAAATAGGTGCCACCACATTATTTTTGTTCCCATGGAAATCGTGGGAACGAGATAAATCGCAGAGGCAGAGCCTCTGCGGGACTAGCAAGATTATTCGTGTGGCATTGCTCCCAAATCAAGCGTGTACTCAACTTGATTGAGTGTCTGGGACATGCTTTAGGCAATGTATATTTAACCCGACTTAAAGCATGCCCTCAACTTGATTGGGGGTTGTACCACACGTTTTTTATTTATGTCACATCCGGGGCACCCGCGCGCCTCGACCTGCTTGTTGGCCGGGAGCGATAGGGAACGATTACTTCTTTGCACTCTCTTCTATTGCTTTTTCAACGACATCTCTGGGCAGAGCCGCAGCGTTCAACAAGGCTTTTCGTGCAGTGGAGCCGGCTTCACTTCCGATATTGTCAGCAGCGTGAATCACTCCTATCACAGCAGAGCTAACAGCCCTTGATGTATCGACTCCAACCTTGCCTGCTGCGTCAACAGCACCTTCAACGGCAGCTACACTTGTGAGTGCTATGTCACCACCTACTTCAGCTGCGCCACTCACAGCTCCGCGGACAACGTTGCTGACTGCAGTAAGGATATCTATACCGGACTCCGAGACCCCTTCAATAGCAGCGTATACCGTGTTCTTTACTGCTTCGGTAGTTGACGTCACAATATCAGAAGCTCCCTTAACGGCACCCTTAGCGACTCCCGCAATAGCATCTTCAACCGAAATGCCGATATTACCGGCGTCCTTAAGCACCCCCGTTGTCTGATTCTTTACAGCAGTATGTAGTGCTTTGATTATGTTATCCGCACCTTTCACCGCAGCAACAATTGCATCCTTCATCTCGTTAATGATTCGGTCTAACATGATTAAGCCTCCTTTCTATGGTTTTAATTAACATTATCGTATTCATCTATTTCGATCCTCTACACCCATACTATTATATTATCACCTTCTTTTTCTTTCATACGGCCATCGTTTGGAACAGTATCAGAGGAAACTGACACAAAAAAACAAAACTCTATACGATCCCAAATCTATTCAAAAAGAAAGGCTGTTCTAATCCGGTGCAAACAGTGGTTCGACGCCTTGCGCCTTTCCTTCTCCATCAACGATTTCCTATAAGCCGCGTACTCTTGGATAAGGCCTATGTCGGCTTTAACGCTCGCATAACTCACGGGCCCCACTTGGCGATTTGCTGTGTTATATCGAGGATTTCCTTATCAGCAGCGGCGGCTCGGTGGGATCAAAAATTTGATACGCGAGTAATTTCACACGGTCGTTGAAGAAGAACCACGCAAGAGCATATCCCCATACCATGAAGGCCCAGCCCCAGCCAAGTGGCGTCATAAACACCCCATAAACAGCGAACATAGTAGCTAACAGTTGTGTACCGAATACCGCCGCCAGCAGAATTCGCGACGGACGAATAGACCAGAACGGGCCTCGGGTGCGCGTGAGAAAAATCGTAAGATGTCCCGCTACGGATAGCTTCAGATACATGAGCACCTGGATGTGCGCACGGTCGAGGTGAAAGACACGCTCTCCGAGATAAAACAAGCCGAAGGCGGAGACAACTCCGATGACACCCAGCACCGTAGAGATCCCCAGCACCATTCGCATGTTCCACGCCTCGGGTTTGTCCTTGTAATGAACGTTATCATATGCGATGGACAGGATTGCCCCATCGTTAAGCAACGCCAACATCACGATCATCACTGCGGTCACCGGATAAAAGTTAAAGATCAGAATCGACAGCGTCATAAACAACAATACGCGCAACGTCTCGGCGATGCGGTATATGGCGTAGCTGTTCATTCGCTGGAAGATATTGCGGCTCTCCTTGATCGCGTTGATAATCACCGAAAGGCCGGTCGTCAGCAGCACAATGGACGCTGCCGCCCGAGCCGCGTCTGTTGCGTTCGAAACGGCGATGCCGCAGTCGGCTTTCTTTAGAGCTGGGGCATCATTCACACCATCACCGGTCATACCGACGATGTGGTTGTGTTGTTGCAGCACGTCCACAATGTGGAACTTATGTTCTGGGAACACCTGGGCGAAACCGTCAGCTTTCTCTATGGACTCTGACAATTGCGCTGTCTCATGATGCTTCGTGTCGCCAAAGCCACTGGCATCAAGAATATTAGAGCCCAGTCTTAGTTTCTCGGCGGTTTCTCGAGCGATGGCCATTTGATCACCCGTAACCATCTTTATGTTTACGCCCATCTGCCTGGCAGCCGCAATGGTCGCTTTCGCCTCTTCGCGGGGTGGATCGAAAAGCGGCAACACGCCAAGAAACTTCCATTGGCTTTGGGCGTCGGTTCTAGCCACGCCCAAGGAACGGAATCCCCGCGCAGCAAATTCGTTAACGGTTTTCTCGACGGCGGTCTTGATTTCCCCGGCATTAGCTGACAACGCCAAAATCACCTGCGGCGCGCCCTTCGTTACCTTGAACACCTTCCCGTCCGCTGCTTTCACGGTGGCTTCGGTGCGCTTATGCACTGAATCGAATGGCTGGAAATGGACCATTTGGTAGTCCTTGAGGGTTTGATTGTCTTCTAGACCGCCCAGAACGGCCAAGTCGATGGTGTCGTTATTGTCCGCGCGCGATGCCAGTGCGGCGCTGAGGATAACAAAATCAGCAGGTACATCATTCACACAGAATGGATCGCCCAGCGTCAGCTTGTTCTGGGTTAGGGTGCCGGTCTTGTCCGAGCACAACACGTCCACGCCCGCCAATTCTTCAATGGCCGCCAACCGGGTCACAATCGCCTTCTTTTTGGCCAGCAGGTGCGCGCCCACCGCCATTGTCACGGACAGCACCGTCGGCATCGCCACAGGGATCGCAGCTACCGTTAGCACCAATGCGAACTGCAGTGCCGTGAGTATCGGATCGCCGCGGAACAATGCTACTGCCAGAATCAACACCACCAAAGCCACTGCGAGGATGATCAAATAATTGCCGATTTTGAGAACTGCCCGCTGAAAATGGCTGATGGTGCGTGCCTCCTCCACCAGTTGCGCGGTCTTGCCGAAGTAGGTGTTCTGGCCTGTGGCATACACCATCGCGCCGATTTCGCCCTGGCGGATGATTGAACCTGAGAACACCGTCTCGCCAGGTTTTCGCGTGGCTGGCAAAGATTCACCTGTCAATGCGGATTGATCGACCTCCACCGGATCACCCGCCAGCAAGCGCACATCCGCGGGCACGATGTCACCCAGGCGCAAGCGGATGACGTCGCCCGGTACAAGCTCACGCGCTTCCAGAGTGGTCCACTTCCCATCGCGCCGGCACCGAGCCTTAATCGCCAACCTGGCCTTCAGAGCTTCGATGGCGTTGCCAGCCTGGTGTTCTTCCCAGAATCCGACCACGGCGTTGGCCAGAAGTAGAATGAGGATGATGATAAAATCCGGCCAGTGCCGGGCCAGTGCCGACAGGATGACGGCCGCTTCAATCATCCATGGGATTGGTCCCCAGAAATAGGTCAGAAATTTCAGGAATAGATTAGTTTTCTTTTCCGGAATCTCGTTAGAGCCATACTGTGCCAACCGGCGTTGAGCCTCAGCCTGACTGAGGCCATCCGGTGAAGCTTGCAGCTTGGCCTGCAGCTGTGCCATGTCCAGGCTTTTCCATTCATCGGTAACACCAACGCCTTGGCTTGCTGGCTCCGTTTTCACATTTTTCATTTGAACCCTCCATATTGAACTTATTTGAGCAATTTATTGCTATTGGACGTCGAACGTCTTCATCAGGAGATTCAAACGAATTGATAACTCACATTGAAAATGTGATTCGACAAAAGATTAAAATTTCTAAAAATGGTTCGCGTTTGAATTCCCCTGGATGTATGTGTTAAATATAATTTACTGATCTGTTATAAACAAAAATCATATTTTAACCAAAAATTATAAAAATGGTAAATCTGCCCTGTTATTTGATTAACGTTTTCAGTAAAAAGTATTTACTGAAAAAAACTATAATGATTGTATATAAATATTCCATAAGTATATAACATAAAATATTGGTGCATGATTAGATATTTCAATTTCATTAACTCGTAAAAAAAGACTTTTCATTTTATTTAGGAAACGACTTGATCCTGTTACAGGTGAGGAATGGCTTTTCTTATTATCATCCACATGTTTTAGATTAACTATTTTTGTTAATATACTTTTATTTTTATCAAATACAATATCAATGATTTTGGAAGATATAACAATTGATTTTGTAAATCGATTATCAGGTAATTTTATTTCATCTTTTAATTTTTTATTCTTGTCAATATATTTAGTTACGCCGTGATGTACATATTCTTCATCAATTTTATTATCTAATGATGGTGGAAGAAGTGTGATAAAATCATTGTAATTAACAATTCGATACGTTGTAAATTTAAGTTTATTTCTAAAAGCTAAATTTCCTACTTTCGGTGCCGCAAAAGTATAAAGCGAATGGCTATATTTAAATGATGATGCTGCTAAACTTGCGATTGCAGCGCCAAGACTATGACCTGTAAACCAAAACTTTATATCTGGATTATTTCTTTTTAAATAAAATAAATAGTCTTGAAATCCTAATTGTTCATCCCAAATATCTTTAAATGCATTATAAAAACCAAAATGTACTTTACCCCCTTGTTTGAAGTCAGTCATATTTATACTTAAATTATCAATCAAGTTTGTAAACAGATCAGAACTACTAGTCGCAGTTCCGCGAAATGCTACAATTGTAAAATCATTTGTATTTGCCACAAAACATTTGGATCTTGGACTATCAAAATATCGACAAAAATTTATTCCAGCCTGACTTATTTGATAATTTATAAAATCTTTATCTGCATATGCTAACATAGATGATTCTGCAAGCCACCAGGCATTTACCAAGCTAAAATCATTTGTATTTGGCTCAAAAGGATGCTCTCTGTAATTTTCAAAATATCTATATTTTAAATTAGGTGAAAATATATTTTTATTAGTTTTCAGAATGAATTTTCTATTATAAGTTGCCATATGAATATTTTAGAGTTTTATCATGAGTTTATATATTATATTTAACCATTTATTATTGTAATCGTCCAAGGGTTCCTTACCCTTGGACGGGATAAAAGGAGGGCTTAGCCCTCTGGAAATACTTGTACTTTATTAATATTAATTATGCTATTATCATTTAATATCCAATTTCTAGCGCTGCTGTATTTCCAGTATTCTGGTAATTCGACAAATCCTTTCCTAACAGGAACTATCTTTTTTTGTATCAATCAGGGGCACAGCCTTTTTTTATTATCCGGCCTGGGGTAAAGAACCCAAGTACGGATAAATTACTCAATCCTTAATACAACGTACCGAACAATAGGTATACTTAACAATACCGTATCTGCAAATATCGGAATGATTATAATCCAGTGCTCGGTAACAAGCGCATTGTTTAATAACGTCAGCGTAATCTGTTGAAGTCCAAAAGTAGGCTCTTTCACCCATTTCTTCAAATCTGCCAGCATGGTTGCGACATCCTCCGGGAAGAGCAGAAAAACCGCTTTCGTTCGTAGCCCCTTTATTGGGACTCAACCAGTGGTCTGTTCCTTTTATTTTTAACTTGCTTCCTTCATGTTTACCTCTCCAACCTCCTTTACTCATC
>CAZKMO010000064.1:0-18145 GCA_964554015.1 uncultured bacterium | reverse complement strand
ATAAAAACTGTAAACTTTTTCCAGGACGGCACATTGACCTCTGATTTCTGATCTCTGATCTCTTACTTCTATCCATTACCCTTTCCCTCTCCGCATTCCTCCCTTTTTTTAATGAATAAATCCCTTCGGCAACTTATTTTTTTTGCAAATTTGAAAAAAATTTTATATAATGAATTTATATATTGTTTAATATTAATTAATAGAAAATAATACTATTTTTCATGAAATATTTCATTATCTCAGACATCCACAGCAATCTCGAGGCTCTTACCTCGATTCTCAAGCAAATGGAAAGAGAAAAACCGGATATCAAGGTCTGCCTGGGTGATATAGTCGGATATGGACCCAATCCTGATGAATGTACGGAATTGGTCTTCTCTGCCTTTGATATAATTATTGCCGGAAATCATGATCAGGCTGTAACCGGTCAATATTCCACCGCAACCTTTAATCCTCTGGCCCGTATGGCGGTGGAGTGGTCCCAAACTCATATGAAGAATAGTAATATTGCCAGATTGAAATCACTGGGATTAATTAACATTAAAAATGATATTACCTTTGTACATGCAACTCCCCATGCCCCGGAACGATTCGGGTATATTCTAAGTCAATATGAAGCAAAGAATAATTTCCCTGCCCTATCCACATCACTGTGCTTTATCGGACATACCCATGTTCCCAGAATTTATATGCTAAGTAAAAATGGGGAAGTGGAAGAAACTTGGGGAAAATCAATTCATTTACAAAAAAATAATAAATATATCTTTAATGTGGGAAGTGTGGGCCAGCCCCGGGACAGATCTCCGCTTGCTGGTTATGCCATCTATGATTCAACCCCTAATACCTATGAAATAAAACGTCTTTCCTATGATATTGCGGCAGTGCAAAAAAAGATGAAACAGGCCGGACTGCCATCCTTTCTTATCAGCAGATTAGCCCGGGGCGCATAATCCAGGATGTAGGAAAAATCAAATTAAATAATTTTTGGAAAAGATGGATATTAGTATCTGATGTAATCATATAATGATTACCTTTCCTGAATTATTCATCCTCAACTTTTACCGCAGTACCATAGGCCAGCAGCTCAGCAGCGCCCCCCATCAGCATGGAGGTAGTAAAACGTACCCCCACTATGGCATTTCCCCCTATCCGTTCTGCTTCATCTGTCATGCGGTCAATAGCCTGCTCCCGGGATTCGGCCATAAGCTTGGTGTATTCCTTTACTTCCCCACCCACCAGATTTCTTAATCCTGCCATTATATCCTTGCCTATATGCCGGACTCGAATAGTATTTCCTCGGACCATGCCCAGAGTCTTAACAATTTTTTTACCCTGAATTGTATGTACGGTGGCGACAATCATCTTTCTACCTCCTTATAGGGATCTGTTTTATACGTTTTAAGACGATCTCGGATTACTGTTGCTAAAAGTACAAAAAAACCTATGAATACTGCCGCAATAGCAACTTTGGTAAAAACAGGTTCTTCTCCCTGTTTAAAAATTTCAATTAAGGCATAGATTAAAAGAGCCAGCCAGCCGCCTATTACTAACAATAATCCACTCATTCTGGCAAAACGACTGAAAGGGCTCCTCCAAAGACTTTTTAATATCTTATCCTGGGGCTCTTCAAAAGAAACTTTTTTTATTTTTGCTCCGGTATCTTTCAACTGTTCATATTCTTTTCGACAGTCGGCACATCGGGTAAGATGCTGCTGTATTTCTGCAATTTCTTCAGAAGTCAATTCGTTGTCAATAAGTCCCATAAGTAATTTTTTATATTTTAGGCACTCATTCATTTACTACCTCCTCTGCAGTTGGATCTTTAACTAATTCATAATATTTATCTTTGAATGCCTTCCTGGCATAGTATAGGCGGCTCATGACTGTACCCCTTGGTATATGGAGAAATTCCGAAATAGTGTTATAGCTGAATTCATTAAGATATTTCATTATCAAAATTTCTTTGAATTCCGGATGTAATGCCTGGAGCACTCTCCATATTAACTTTACTTCTTCTCCTTTCTCCAGTTTCAAAAAAGGATCTGCACTATCCGGTTCAATATTATCGGAGTGGTGTTGCTTATATATTTTATATTTGGCGGAATTATTTAACTTTTTTATCATATTAAGACAGCAATTTTTAAGAATCTGATAAAACCAGGGATAAAAGCGGTCCAGGGTTTTTAGTCTGGGAAAAGCACGAAAAGCTCTGCTAAAAGATTCCTGACAGGCATCGGCTGCATCTTCAGCATTGCCTAAAAATATTCTGGCATGGAATAATGCTTCTTTACGGTATTTTTTCACCAGATATTCAAAACCAATAGGATCTCTGTGTTTGATACATAAACTGATGGCCTGGGCTTCATTCATAAAATAACCTCAGTGTTTATTATAGTAATTTTCCTTCTCAACAAAAAAATATCTACAAATAATAAACAACGTAGATAAAAAAATATTCATACTGTAAAATTTTTTAATTTTTCCGGATAGGTTTCTCTGATAAGTGCTCTGGCCAGAATCAAAGTGGGATCAATCAAGCTAACAGAATCAGGAGTAACCAGAGGAAGTGCCAAAGGTATTTCCGTACAACCCATAATAATGCAGTCTGCCCCCTGGGAGAAAAGATAATGGATCGATTTAGATAGTATATCTGCCGCCCAGGTGGTCACCGGCTTTGATTGTGCTTTGATTCCTCTTTTTTTATCATAAATAGCTTGATGTATATTTTGTCTGCCTCTTTTATCAGGTATAACCACTGTATATCCCATTTCTATTAATGGTTGAGTATAGATTTCAGCTTCATAGGTTCCCTTGGTTGCCAGTAATCCGACTGTCTCGGTCCGGGGAAAGTGAGAGCTTAGGAATGCCATAGTTTCATCAATCATATTGCTTAACTTTACCGAGATACATTTCTTTTTAAGCTCCTGAGTTATAAGGGAAAAAATTATGGGGGCATGGGCAGTGTTACAGGGAATTCCCATTACTTCAGCTCCGATTTTATGCAACTGCTCTATCATTTCAACCATAGCATAGGCCGGATTTTTTCTTTCCTGATTGGTTAGATATGCCGTCCGATCCCCAATCAAATGAGGGCAGGACAGAACCACCAGGGGTACATGATCCTGATCCTTTACAGCTTTGGTTTGATCAATAATTTTTTCTGCACAGTCAAAGCTAGCGGAAGGGCCCATCCCTCCCACTATACCGATTAAAGGCCTTTTCTTCATGTTCATTTTCCTACCAGTTTATGCTCTTTTAAAATTTTGATGACCTGAGCAACCGGCAGAGGAGTAACATCTTTTACACCTTGGGCATAAAAAAGGGAATTAAGTATAGCCTCCTCGGTTGCTTCAATAACTGCGTCAAAAAGCGGGGTCATGTCTTCGTTTTTAAGTTCTTGGATTTGTTGATATTGAGAATCAGTTTTATAGGGAATCCGTACTTCCGGGGCAGTGGAAAAAGCAATGACATAATCACCGCTTCCGTTGGAACCAATACCTCCGGTACGGGCCAGACCAAAAAGAGCTCTCCTGGCAAGCCGTTTCAGATTTCTGGCGCCCACCGGCGCATCTGTAGCCACTATTATCATACAGGATCCATCCGGAATATCATCTGTCTTTTTTTCTAATTCCGGTTCCATTGCTATCCCCTTAATGGTAAGATCCCCGCCAAAGTTTGTCTGCACCAGTACCCCTATAATACATTCTCCCAAATCCTCAGACAGTTTCCGGGATGCAGAACCTATACCGCCTTTATAGCCAAAACAAACAGTTCCGGTTCCTGCCCCGATTGTTCCCTGCTTAACCGGACCGGAATGTGCATTTTTAATTGCCTGGAGGATATGATTCTTTTTTATATGTAAACCCCGGATATCGTTCAGATATCCGTCATTGGTTTCTCCCACTACCGGATTCACGGATCTGATGATTTCATTACCGGATTGGTTAAGCGTATACTCTATTAATGCTTCTGCGGCTGTGAACACACTAAGGGTATTGGTTAATATGATGGGTGTTTCCATATTGCCTAATTCTTCCACCTGACTGTAGCCCACCAGTTTACCAAAACCATTGCCAATGTATATAGCAGCAGGGACTTTATCCTGAAAAATATTGCCCTGGTGAGGGAGGATGGCGGTTACTCCGGTTCGAACCTTCTCACCTTGAATCAGAGTATAATGTCCGACCGTAACACCTTTAACATCGGTAATGGCATTATTGGGTCCCGGAGTTAATTCCCCGATAATAATACCATAATCTCTCACACCTTTTTCTTGAGCTGAGAGTGTGGGAGGGAGACATAGTAACAAAAATTGAATTAATTTTACATATTTGAACATCTATCTCTCCTTAAATAATTTCCATTCTATTTAAAGAACCGTACTTTATCAGGAAAAAATAGTCATACCTTTTCATTTATTGGGTTGAGATTCTTCTCTCCTTTCAGTCGCTCAGAATGACAATTAAAAGTGAATAGTTAGAAAAAATTGATAACTTTTTTCAAAACAATACCCTTATTTCTTTGTTTGTTTCCTCCCTTTTCCATTCTCCTTTTTCCCATTCTCTCTTTTACTTTATTTTTTCTTTTGTCTTTTATCTTTTTTTATTACTTGTTCGTTTTGTTCGATGCTGAAAATATTTTAAAATCTTAATTCAAAATTCACAATTCAAAATCCCTATACCTTATACCCTATACCTTATACCTCATTACTTTGTCTTTTTTCTTTTGTCTTAAAACTTTATCTTTCTCTAATCCACCTTACCTATTTCCTCTTTAAGCACCCTAAAAAACTCCTCCCGGGCCTGGCGTTCAAGCCAGGGCTTGTGCCCGCATTTCTCCAGTAAAATAAAACGAAAATCTTTCACAACCGTTGCTAAAGGTTTTTCCACTCCCCGGGCCGAATGAGAGTCATAATCTCCATGGATAGCAATCACCGGGCAAGTGATACCTTCACCCATCTGTAAGAGAGAACCATTCTTTCTTATTTTTTCCGCATCCTGCCAAACAGATTGAAAAATATCAAACTGACATTCCATCCCTTCTGATTTGTTACAAAGGGGATCATAGGCATCCGCTTTACTCAACAGCTGACCTAGGCGGGTAAAAGAAGTATTTTTATCTCGAGCATCAGGATCATGTAAAATAGCTATCAGAGATTCAACCTCGGATTGTTCCTTCCTGCTGAGACGACTCAATCTGATCTGCTCTAAATCCAAGGCATATTCTTCCCTAAAACTGCCGCTGCTGATCAGAATTAATTTTTTTATCATATTAGGATACTGGGCCGTAAACAGAAAACTGAGCCACGCACCCCAGGAAAATCCTGCTAGTATTACAGGAAGGGTGCCATAATTTTCCAATACCTCTTTTAATTCTTCGATTTGCCCGCTAAGGGAGACCTGGGTTTGAAATGGTTCCAAAACACCCTGGTTACCAGCAAGCTCCCGTGCCACCGGCGCCAATTCCCCGGGGGCACCGGGACCTCCGTGAATAAGGGCCAGAGAAAAGGGCGGTTTCCCATATGTTCTGAAATTTTTCATGGACAGTTATATTTTAAAAAAATATATCCATATCCTATCCTGAATCAACCTTACCCCGATATTTTCCTTCCTTTCCTGGAGTATATCCTTTTTTTTCTGCAAGCCGGAATATCCCTAAAGAAAAATTTTTTCTCTACTTTTTCTCCTTAGATCTGGGGGAGGCTATGATTCTCATTTTACCAAGTAAAAATTCTTTATGTTTTACTAGGAGAGATAAAATCAGCACCAGCCAGACCACATACACAGAAACATAGGAAATAATCTTAGCACTCTTATAACTCTGCGGGTAAAAATTAAAGGTGATTGTATGATTTCCGGGAGGAACTATTATCCCCCGCAACATATGATTTACTTGATAAATATGGGTTCGTTCCCCATTGATTTTCGCTTTCCAGCCCTTGGGATAATAGGCATCTGCCAATACCATAAATGCTTTGGCATCTGCTTGAACCTTCAGCTCCACCCGGTTGGGAGTGTATGTGGTAATTTCCGCGGTTGCAGAAGTATCATACCCGGATTGTATGTCTATATTCTCAGAAGTAAGAGCCAGGACAGATGGTTGGAAATCATTGGTATTCATAAATTCTACTATTTCTTTTTCATTACCGAATTGTTTAACTTTTTGCACGAAATAAGTTCTAGGAAGAGACGCATCATTTTTATATAACACTAGTCTACTATCCTTATCCTCAGCCATCAAATTAAGATAGGGATTATCCAGCTTTCCCGGAGTGATTATATAGGTTGAATTCAACATATTTACAACCTTCCAGTTTAAACCGGTACTTCCTCTCAGGCTAAGAAAAAGATTATTATCCACGATATCTTGAAACAGTTGTGGTTTAATTCCCGAATAGCCACTTACCAACTGATGACGATAGGCCAAATAATTACTTTGAAATAATCCGCCCAGAGCAAAAACACGATACTGATCTTTCTCTCTTTCCATAATGCGGTCAAACTCAGATTTAGTAAAATACTGCCTTTCCAAAATATTTAGATTTCTCAGTTCGGCTTCTGAAAAATATCGGTGGGAAACAGTTATTAAATCATAACAGATTAGTAAAATAAAAACAGCTATAATAAAAACCTTATTTACTTTCTTTTTATAATATAGCCATATACTTACCATAAAAATTCCTACCAGGATAAACATTCTCAGGGCATTTTGAGTAAGATAACCCTTTCTTATATTTTTAAGAATATCCACGACCTGAGGTTGGGAAGCATACTGAGCATCTTTGGGAGTGGAAAAAGAGAGAATATCCGGAAAAATTGCCAATAACAATCCAAGTCCGGCAAAAACTGAACTAATAAATAAAACAGTATATAATTTCCTCTTATTAAAATTATCAACAAATCCTTTTATACCATACATAGCCAGTATAATCAGAATAAAATCTATTAATATGAGAATCATCATGGGAACCCTAAATTTACTGAAGTAAGGGAAATAGTAAAAGAATATTTTATATAAAAGAGGGAAATGTTTGCCCAGGGAAAGCAGAAATGAAAATAAGAGAAGAACCGACATGGCTATAACAAATCCATTTTTCCTGTACCACACTATTCCGGTTAAAGCCAGTATTACAATTAATATGCCGAAATATTCACCGGATTGAGTAAATCCCATATCTCCCCAATAGGTGGGTAATGCTCTTCCGTAAAGATTGGAATACTGCTTGCCTTTATACACTTCCTGAGAAGTACCGCCCAGAGCCCTGGGAATTAAGGTGCCAAGATATTCTTTGAGAGAATAGGACCATTTGGTGGCATATTCAAAACTTACTCCTCCGGATTTTCTCTGGGATGTATCGTGCAATTTCTGAGTATCCTCACTTACATTGATTGCTCTGCCTCCCCTGGTGGAATAAGGAGTATAATCTTTGGCTACCAACAAAGGAAGGGCTGCTATCATAACAGCAATAATTAAAGCAGGAATAAACATAGCAAAGGATGTATAAAGATTTTTGTATTCTTTGTCCTTTATCCATACTATAATTCTATATATTCCTACCGTCATAATCAAAAGTAAGGTATAAAATATGATTTGGTAGTGCTTGGTTTTAAATTGAAGAGAAAGCATAAGAGAAAAGAAAAGAGCAGAAGTAATATTTCTTTTTTTAGTAAAATGTAAAAAGGAAAACAGTAAAATGGGAATGACCATTACTGCTCTAATTTTTGTATTATGACCAACCTGAAGTAACCCTTGAAAGTGAGGGAAAAAAAGAAAAGCCAGGGATCCGATTAAGGAAAAATACCAGGGAAATTTCAGATGGTTCAGCAGGAGAAAAATTCCTATAGCTCCCAATAAAAACCAGTAAATACGCCAGTCCAGAACTACTTTTCCCAGTGCCGAGATCAATTCATCAATATGAAAGGCTTTACTTGACAGGTTAAAATATCTGGGAAAGCCACAAAAAACATTGGGGTTCCAAAGATATTGCTCACCCGTCCTTTCCGTATATTCTACCACCTGGTGTCTTTTCCCCATTCCTGCTATAGTATCCGGGCCCACCGGATCAAGTCCCTGAAAGGCAATGGGCTGGTAAAATATCAGTAAAACTATAAAGACCAGAATACCGGTTACAAAATATTTTTGAGTAACCGCAGTATTATCCAAAATAGTATATGATTTTTCTTTCTTTTGAGAGCCCATGTTTCCTCCTTTATTTTAATATAAAATCTTAATCTTACTTCCAAAAATTATATATATCGCTCAAACTCTCTTTATCCTTTAAAGTGATGAATTTTTCCTCCTTAAGGCTGTATCCCAGGATCAAAGGAATCTGTCTGCTCAGATGCCGGTTCCACATACTCAGGGTGTAGGCTCCGGTATCATGAATAATAACATAATCTCCCTCTTCTATTTCGGGAAAAGTAATATTAGGGGCAATGATATCACCCTGAAAGCATAAGGGGCCAGCAATGGTATACTTTGTGAATTTCTTTTCCTTAATTTTTCCCTGTTTATCAGCAACCGATATTTCATGATGCCATTGTTGGGGGAAATAACATCTTCGCATTAAAAGATCGGATCCGATATGAATAATAACTGTATTGATATCTGCGGATTTCTTAATATATTCAACCCGGGAGGCAACCCACCCGGCATTGGCGTGTATATAACGGCCGTATTCAGTAATAAGTTTGTAAGTATCAGTAAAAAGATGAGGACAATTTTTTTGTAATTTATGGATAAAAGAAGTAAGAGATGGAGCTTTTTGGGTCCTTTTATAGGAAACCGGTAATCCTCCTCCTATGTCAAAAATAGTTATTCTATTATCTACTCTGGTATTAAGATCTTCAATATAATCATATACCTTTTTTATACCTGTAATCAACTGGTCAATAGAATATCCCTGAGAGCCGATATGCAGGTGAACGCCCTTCAGCCACTTAAAGTTTTGGTAATACTTTTCAATTAATTTCCGCTGGTCATCCAGAGGAACTCCTAATTTGGAATATCGACCAGTGGTGCTGGTCATTTGGATCTCACCCATTCCGGTCTGGGGATTGATTCTGAGTCCCGCCGTACTTTTAGTAGGCCCGGCTGTCATTAGGTGATCAATTCTTTCCAGTTCCTGAAAGGAATCCGCATTAATATGATATCCTCGTTCCAGCACATACGCTATATCCTTTCGGGTTTTTGCCGGGGAATCAAACACAATATTTTCTGAGGTGTAACCACTCTTTTCAGCTAAATACACCTCAGGAAGAGTGGCTGCTTCAGCACCTACATTTAAGGGTTTAAGATATTCCAATACAGCGGGAAGTGGATTTGATTTTATGGCAACTGTATGCAACGTTGAGGGGGGGAAATTTTTTTGTAGAGTTTTGACTCTCTCTTTTAAAAAATCCAGATCATAAAAAATTACCGAACAGTTATCTTCATTCAGTAGTTCTTTATTTATTACCTGGCTCATCACCCGACTGATTGTCTCTTTACTAATCCGTTCTTTCATATTATTTTCAAATTAAATTAATTTTAGATAATAAAAAAATACGAAAAAATTTCAAATCAGTCAAACAGTTTCTCGGCGTATTGTAAATCTTTCTGATCATCTATTTCCGCCCATTTCAGATTATGAAAATCAACTGCTTTTAAGGATATTTCTCCAAAATTGACTGCCTGGGCAAAAGCTAATTCATAGTAAGCATCAACTTGGTTGGATTCAATTATATTCTCCAATCGGGGTTTTATATGGGAAAAAAAATCATTTTTATCAAAACTATAAATATTTACTGTTTTATAAAGACCGGTTAAATCATCCGGCCTTCCCGGCGTTGATTTCAGATAAAATTTTTCCACCCTTTTGTTCTCATCCAGCTTTACCACGGTGCCGTCCATGTAATCCCTGAATTTATCTAAAGCTAACAAGTTCAAATCATTAAAGGCTTTCAGGGCTTCTTTTGAAACTATAATATCACCTTCTAAAAGTAAAAAGTTGGTTTCAATTTTTTCCAGTCCCATATAAAGAGAAACCACATTATTGGTTTTATGCCAATCTTTATTTAGGATATATTCAATGTGCATACCCTTCCATTTATGACCTACATAATCAAAAATTTGTTCATGAAGATATCCTACCACCAGAATAACTTTCTTTATATCAAGATAAGAAAGCTCATCCAGCATTCTATGAAGAATGGGCGTATTATTGACTTGAACCAGACATTTTGGTTTATTATCAGTTAATTCTTCCAAGCGCGAACCCCGCCCGGCAAGTAACATAATGGCAGTTTCTATATGTTTATTCATGTTGTTCTCTTTTCTTTAATAATTCTTTTATAACACTCTTAACTCTTTTCCCGGCCTGACCATCTGTATAGGAAAAAATATAATCCTTGTCTTTTTTGAGAACCTTAATTCTTTGTGCAGAAGGATGTAAAGCTTCTTCCACAGCAGATTTAAGCTGGTCTGGATTGTTGATATGCACAAATGATTCTTTCAACCAATCTTTGGTATCATCCTCCAATAAAGGCTGGCCATCGGAATGGATTAAGGTACTGTAGTCCAGATCATAAATAATTCCGCACCTGCCTAAGGCCAAAAATTCATTAATCACACTGGAGCCATCACTGATTATGGTATCAGCATAATACAAAAAGGGCATCATATCATGCTCCCTCTGGGGAACCAGTATCATATTTCTATATTCTTTAGCTAACTTTTCAAATATTTTATGCTGCCGGTGGGATACATATTTCCCCTGCCAGCTATAGGGATGCAGTTTCACCATTACATTATAATCATCCATAAGGGTAGGAATGGTTTGGGCAATTTCAAAAATGGAGGTAGGTCTGTAGGAAGGTGCATAAAGAACCGTCTTTTTCCGGGGATCTAAATCATATTTTCTTATAATTATATCCGGATTATAATCACCCTGAAAATAAGGATCAAGTTTGGGCAATCCCACCTCATGGATTTCCTCAATTGCATCCAGGCCATATTTTTTGAATTTGTCAATTCTGTACTGTCCTTCCACAAAGATATGATAATGAGTAGATTTTTGTTTTAAAAATTCTCTATAACGCAGGGTTTTTAATCCCGGACCATGATCCACATTACACAGCAGTGCATTTCCATACTTCTGGGGATTTTTCAAGGTAGTGCCGCAGATAACAGCATCAAAATTTTTATAGGTATCCGTAATTTTTAGGCCCCTCTTTTTAAGCTTTGCCTCAATTTTTTTCTTTTGATTTATAAGAAAAATTCCCCCATATCTCTTTTGATTGGGTCCAACCCGAAAAAAAGTATCCACCTCGGAATCTAGTCTCATCTCTTCATAGATGGGGAGAAAACTGGGTAAATAATATTCCTGGGTTAATTCAAATAGTATTTTATACATAATTTCTCATCTGCCTTACTATTCACCTGTTAATCCAAAAATTCTTTTTCACAATTATCATCGGTTCTGAAATTCCATTCTTTTATAGGAGTACGCCAGTTTTCTCCATAATGATAGGCAAGATACCCATAATAATCCCGGGGTACAAGATATTCATAATTTTTAAATTCATATCTGGTTTGCTGATCATAAAATTGACGCGGTGTAGATTTCAACACCGGTTTTTTATCTGAAATAGTCCAAAAATATTTGTCCCCGATTGCTCTTTTAATAAATATATCCATTAAACTTTTATCTTTAAACCATAAAAATTTTGTAGTTTGAACTTTCAGAATTCTGACTTCCCCTTTTTCAAAAGGGCCGGTCTTTTTCTTGTATTTTCTGATTCTGGTCCGGTATCCCTTTAACCAGAATTTCCATCTGATTTTCAATAGTTTATCACCAAACCGATCCGTCACCGTAAGATCCAGATCATTATCCCAGGGCAATAACCGGTTTTCTCTGACTATTCCTAAAAGGGTACCGGCTTCCAGCACATAGTCTACCTTTTCCTGATCCAGTATGGCACATACATCCTTAAGCATTTTTTCTGCCAATTTTCCGTATTTTCCGCTCAATGTTATTTTGCCTGCCATATGCTATCGTAAGTATCCTTTTCGGAATAGAGAATGATACATAATCTGCATTTTTCGGAATAAATTCAAGGGTTTGTCTTTTCTGGGCAGTGAACCTTTTTTAAGTATGTGCTTGAGAACCTCAACCGTATTCCGGGCAATGGTACCATCCAGATAAGGATTCACTTCCTTCAGATGCTTTTCAATATTTTCTTTTAAAAGGCCGGGATTATTTTTAACCCTATCCAAGGCTTCCCTCAGCTGATGAATTGATTCTAGGTTGATACCCTTATCCTTTCTGGCAATAGTATTGAGGGTAATAACCGGTTTTTTCAGACACATAAATTCATAAATCACCGAAGAGGTATCGGATATCATAATATCAGCCAGGTGCAGATAAGGGGTAATATCAAAATCATCAATTATTAGAATATTTTTATTGTCTTTTTGTTTGAATTTTTCCCTAATCTCTTTATTCATGAACTCATGGAATTTAATAAGCCAAAACTCATCTTCTTTAATAATATCATCAATGGTATCGAGCATTTCTGTACCGGACTGCATTTTACTGCTTCCCGTAGGAGCATACAGAATTATGGTTTTATTATCCGGAATACTGACCGCAGACTTGAATGTACGTATATCATAATTAATTATATAATCAACTTTGAGCCAGCCGGTTTCCCTAACCTCAAAATATTTATATTTTTTTTTAAGTTTTTTAAATCTACTGGTAACCAGGGGACCGGAAGTAAGGTAGAGATCAAAAAAATGACGGATTTTATAATGAGATTTTTTTTCCACTCCCAGACCATGAAAAATTTGCACCTTAATTCCCGGAATGCGGAAATCAACAAAATTACCCGGACAAATAACAAAATCAGCCTGAAAACTTCTGGCTTCTTTAAGAGAAGAAAGCAATTTAGCTTTATTCCATTCAGAGGGAAAAGAGGCTTGCACTTTGGCTGAGGCATAAAAAGCAAAAACATGATTTTCTTTTTCCAAATAATCAACCAGGGGTTTAAATATGGGAATAGAATATAATTTGGCAATGTAGAGAATACATTTCATAGGATTTCAGTTAATTCCTTAAACTTTTTAAATACCATCTCCGCTGACAGGTTAAATGTCTGATCACCGGTCTTTCGATATTCGGCTTTGGTAAAATTCCAGTCTCTGATATAGGTATGAATATCCTTATGCCAGGCCGTCCATTTTTTGGGATTAGACCGAGGACCGAAAATAGTTAGGGTAGGAGTTTCCATGGCCACTGCCAAATGATTAATTCCCCCGTCATTGGAAATATATACATCTGCCTGCTGGAGCAGGGCTCCGGCTTCATTAAAACTGGTGGGAATGGCAATCACCGGTTTTTCTTTCATTTTATTTTTAATATATGCAACATCCTTTTTTTCCCCCGGACCCCACAGGAGTACTAATTTATAATTGGTTTTACTCAGGATCATATCACCCAATCGAGCATAATTATCCAGATCCCACTGTTTCGCCAACACCGGAGTTCCCGGAGAAAAAACCACAAATTTTTTATCCGAGAGATTTTCTTTTTTCAGCCAGGCATTGATCTTTTTTATTGATTCATCATGTATTTTATAATAGGTATTATGGGGGACCTCCTTAATTCCCAAAGGCTGTAAAAGATCAAATTTTGACCGAGAATAGTATCTATGATTGTCTCTTTTTACTGTATAATTATACACCCACTTCCCTGGTCTCTGGGTCCAGCCCAGACGATACTTAGCTTCGCTGAATAAGGTGATTTGAGCAGATCCCGCCCCCCTCAGTTGATCGATCACCACATCATATTTCTTTTTACGGATCAATCGTATAATTCGGAGTCTTTCCCTTAGATAGGTAAAATAATGTATACCCTTATTTCTCTTTTTTTCCATAATAATCAGATTATCGATATGGGGATTATCTTGCAGAATGGTAATATAAGGTCTTTGAATCAGGTAATCGATTTGAACCCGGGGGAAATGTTTTCTCAAAGTAGGAAGATATCCTGTGTTAAGAAGGATATCTCCATAAGGTTTATATTGAATGATAAGTATTTTTTTTATGTCTTTCAGCTCTGCGGCGGGTATTTTTTTTATGTTTTGCTCAAAATTATTTTTTGGTTTTATAGTTGACATATTCCTTTTCTTCAGTGAAATCCGAACCATATTTCAAGTTAATATTTTTTTTTAAAGCTGCTCTTTTATCATTTTCAAAATAGACACTTCGGGCTAATTGGATAAATTTTTTCCCAAAATTTTGATTGGCTTCCTCATTTCTAATACCATCTTCAATATGCCACAATCTAAGATTAACTTCCTTAAGTTTCCTGAATTCATCAGAATCCGGGGTAATCCCTGCTTTTTCCAGGACATCCTTTAAGATTGTATATTCCTTCTTAACATTCTTTAATTTTTCTTTATTTTTAATTTTTTCTTTTTTAATCTCCAAAATAGTAACTTTATCAACCACCTCTCCAATTGGCACTTCAATTTTCATGTTGTTAAATCCTCATTGTTTTCAATCTATTTTCCCTTTTTGTTAATGTGTTTCATGCAAAAAATAGTAATACCTGTAATCACGATTAAATTCTTGTGTAACTAAAAATATATCTTAATAGGAAGGAAATAATTCCAGTATAGTATGTTTAAATTTTCTAACCAAAGCAAACTAAAAAATGGATGTAATTGATTCCCTACCTTAATAATAAGGATTAGTTCTATTTGTTACCCAAAAGTAAACACTTATTTTCAATTAAAATTCGCCTGCTGCCGAATCGTCAAATTGCAGATTATAGAGGGTCTGGTATCGTTCACATCTTTCCAGCAATTCACTGTGAGTACCGATATCCACAATTTCTCCTTTATCGATAACCACAATCTTATCCGCTGTCAGTACTGTGGACAGACGATGGGCAATAACCAACACAGTTCGGTTGCGAGTCGCTTGGTTTATGGCCCGCTGTACTTTTTGTTCTGCCTCTGTATCCAGGGCACTGGTGGCCTCATCAAAAATCAAAATGGGGGGATTATCCACAATGGCCCGGGCAATGCATAAGCGCTGCTGCTGTCCCCCGGATAAATTGGCTCCTTTCTGATGCAGCAGTTCATTATACTGATTTGGCAATTTTTCAATAAATTCATCTGCAAAGGCAATTTTAGCAGCCTTTTTTATTTCATCCTCTGTCACTTCCTTTAAGCTGCCATAACCGATATTATTGGCAATGGTATCACTGAAAAGAATGGATTCCTGGGTAACAGTGCCAAACAGGGTGCGCAGGTCTTTCAGATCGATTTGGTTAATGTTCACACCATCAATTAATATTTCACCGGAATTAATCTCATACATGCGGGGAAAAAGGTTTACCAGGGTGGTCTTACCGGCACCGCTGCTGCCCACAAAGGCCACTTTTTCACCTTTTTTTATTTCCAGATTAATGTTTTTTAATACATCGGTATCGGAGTTATAACCAAAATTAACATTTTTAACCTTAATCTCACTGGTAAAAGATTTTTTAAAAACCGGATTCTCCGGATTCTTAATCCCGGTTTTTAAGTTAAAAACATAGAATATTCTATCTAATGAAACCTGGGCTTTACGGATCTCGGCATAGGCATTGGTCAAGGTTTTTATGGGATGCAGCATGGAGAAAATGGCAGACAAAAAAAGCATAAATTCACCTGTGCTTATCCCGGTATTCGGATCAAGCACCAACCGCCCCCCAATTAAAATAATCAAAATAGCAGTAACCGTACCATGCAGCTCACCGATGGGATTATTGAAACTGTTATAAAAAATCGATCTTCTCCAGAAGAGAAAATACTGCCAGTTTATTTTTTTGAATTTTTCCAGTTCATAATTTTCCCGGGAAAAAGCCTGGACTATTTTCATACTGTTTAGAACTTCTTCGATATTGGAAAACATATCGGAAAATTTTTTCTGAATGCGTTTAGCATATTTTTTTAACTTTTTCCCCAGCCAGGATATTAATAAACCAAAAACAGGTAAGATAATAAGACTGAACAGAAAAAATTTAGCATTTATGTATAGTGCAATACCGGCAAAAACCACCAGTAAAAAAATGTCTCTCACCAGATTAAACATTTCATTGAGAAACATTTTACTGACAATATTGACATCATTAACCAAACGAACCAAGGAGTCACCCGGTTTATTGATATTAAAAAATTTTAAGGATTGATTAAGATAGTTTTGAAAAATAGAATTACGAATATCTAAAATCGTCCTTCCCCGTAAAGTGGCAAAAAATATTTTATTAAGGAAATAAAAAAAATTCTTTATTAATACCAAAATAAGAAAAGTAAGGCAGATAATGATTAATAAAAGCCAGGGATCTGTTTTAGAAAGTACGTCCCCTAATCCTTCAGAAAATAAAGTCTGTATTTCTTCCTGCTTTATATCAAAAATACTACCAGTTTGTGCAAAAATCTGATTTAGTTTTTCCCCAAAATAATGGAAAAAATCAGCAATTTTATAAATTGTAGGTGTGGTTTCCCTGGGAGTGAATATATAATCAAACAGAGGAATAACCATAGTGATGCTGACACCGCTGAAGGCAGCAAATCCTAGTAAGGAAATAAATCCGGCAATCATATAAGGCCAGTAGCGCAGCATCATTTTATATATTTGAATAAGATTTTTCACCCGTCTCTGTAACCTTTTATTATTATGAAAATTACTCCAACAAAATTAAAATATATTTTTTCACTGTCCAGTAACCTATTTCATGTGCTAATTTAAAAATTGTTATAAAAAAAACAAGTATTAATTTTTAAGGGGCAGAATTTAAGGTGCATAAATTAAAAATATTTATTATATTAATTCTAATTTAATAATCAAAAAAAAATAAGAATTTTATAACCCCTATGAAGAAAAAAATTAAAACTCGTTTTGAAATATTTTCCCTTGTTTGTATGCTTCTTTTAGTTATTTATTCTGCTATTCCTTTATATAACCAGAGTACAGATGCTCAGATAATTGGTTTAACTGCCGGCTCCTTTGGGGCTGGAATTGCCTTATCGAATTTGGTTCATGATAGAAAGAAAGAAAAAAATAAAAAGTGACATCTTTATAATTTTAATTAAAATAATAATAATAAAAAATGCTATGAAAGCAACTGACCAGCACTTCGTAGCGTATAACTAATCATACCTAATCCCATAATAAATAGTGGGTATGATATAATTATAGTAATTATATGATTGACAAGCAAAACAAGAAAAAAGACAAAAAAAAATTTTTTAAACACACACCCGGTCGACGGCAGGGTAAACATGAATACGGTCAATCCTGGATGTTAGCCTCTGCCTTGCTGGACGGACCCCGTACCAAGGAACAGTTGGAAAATTATTATCGAATCATGGGTCGCCGTTTCGGCCTGTTTATCGATTTATTGGATCATAGTGCACAGCAGGGTAAGACAGCGGCACTAAATACTGAAAAATCTGAACTGCGGCTTAATGTGGAACGCAATCTGCAGATTCTTCTTAAGCGGGGATGGGCCCTAGAAAAAGAGGGGTACTATCATATTACCGATCAGGGCCGGGCTGAGGCACAGCTCATGCTGAAAGACCTAGAACGGGGTGGCCGAATTATGGATAAAGCCACCCAACCAAAAACTGTATCCCAAGTAACGCTTATCATCCACTTTCTGTTGGCTGCCCTAAAGCTGCCCGCAGCCTTGCTTTCTGGAAGTGTGGGACTCCTCAATGACTCTCTGGATACGCTCATGGACGGAGTATCCAGCCTGTTCGTATTCCTGGGCCTCCGCTCCGGTCATGAAAGACTGGTAAGCTTTGTGTTGCTCTTGTTTATGTCTTTTACCGGACTATACACCTTGTATGAGGCAGTGAACCGGTTTATTCATCCGGAATCCCTGACTGCCGACTGGACTGCTTTTATTGCTGTTGCCATATCAGCAGGTCTCTGTGCTCTGCTCTGGTTTTATCAGAAGTACTCAGGGCTTAAACACAGCTGTATTCCTTTGATTGCCCAGTCTGTTGATTCCCGTAACCATATCATTGTAGCCGGGGGAGTGGCTGCCGGTCTGATAGCTGCATATTTTCACTTTACTCTATTAGATCAGATCATAGGGGTCACTGTT
>CAZKMO010000063.1:0-18422 GCA_964554015.1 uncultured bacterium | reverse complement strand
TTCAGTAGAAGGAGGATACAGAGCATACTATAATCCCACAACCGATTATGATACATCCGCTACCGTCTCTGTTAATGTAAAATGTAACGATACTTCCCAGGATCCCAACTCCCTGAATTATACCTACAGGTTTACAACCGGAGGAAGCAGTATTGCCAGCAAAACTACCCAAACCTTTATTCCTTCTTCGGCTCGAACCATTGAGCACTCATCCGGAGTAATAGTTGATATACCGGCTGGCGCCTTACCGGATACCACTGATATTACCATTGCTGTTCTGGATAATCCACCTGCCCTGCCTGACACCATAAAGGGAGTTGGATTAACCTTTTATTTAGGACCTCCCGGTATTCAGTTTGATCTACCCGTTACTGTAACTTTTCCCTTAAACAGCTCCATGCTGGAACAGGCGGGAGTCTTTGCTAGGAATCAATTGAAAGTACTGTACTTTTCCACCGCAGTTGGATCATGGCAGGAAGTGGAGGTGTTATCTATAACCGCAACCCATGTGGTTATCGAGCTTGATCATTTTAGTTATTTCACCCTGGCATCCTGGATGGAAGCCTTATCTGCCAAAGGATTTGCCGATATATATAACTATCCTAATCCCTTTGATCCTGATGATCCTCAAACCGGCTCAACTGAAATTTGGTATAAATTATCTAAAAATGCAGTTATTACTATTAAGATATTTGATGTTTCCGGAACTCTGGTAACAACCCTAGAAGAGAATAAACAATGTATAAAATCAGAGGACTACTATAAATGTAATTGGGACGGTAGAAACGAGCAGGGTGATCTGGTGGCAAATAATGTTTATTTCTGTGTGATTGAATCTTCAGCAGGCGATAAAGAAGTAAGGAAAATAGCAGTATTACGCTAACCATTAAAAAAAGTGAAATTTTATGAAAAAAGTAATAAGAAATTCGAAAATGTATGTTTTAATAGTGAGTGTATTATTATTGATACCGCAGCTTGTAACTGCTCAGGAGGGTTCCGGGGGACAGGCAGGAGCATTTTTGAGAGTGGGAGTAGGAGCCCGGGCCATGGGCATGGGAAGTGCGTTTACGGCTACAGCTAATGATGCAAGTGCTATTTACTGGAATCCTGCCGGTCTGGGAGGATTACAATCGATCGAATTTGTGGGAGCCTATAGTATTCTTTCACTTGATAGAGGGTATAATTTTTTAGCGGCTTGTTTACCCACCAATTCCATGGGGACAATTGGAATTAGCTGGATTAATTTCGGGGTGGGCGGTATTGAAGGAAGAGACCTCTACGGCAGAGTAACCTATTCTTTTACCAATTCAGATAATGCCTTTCTGTTCTCCTGGGGTAAAGAGTTAAGTGAACAATGGTTACTGGGACTCACTGCTAAGTATTTATCCCATTCCTTGCAGAGTAATGCCTCCACCGGGTTTGGATTTGATGCGGGGCTTTTATTCCGACCTTCTGAAGTTTTCAGCATTGGGATTACTTTACAGGATATCGCTTCTCAAGTTACCTGGGATACGGAAAGTGGTGTCAAGGAAAAATTCCCTATGGTTAGTAGAATCGGAATAGCTGTTTCTCCGGCAGATCTTCCTTTTAGAGTGGGACTTGATTATGTACAGGTTCAGAATCAAACCGGAGGAATAAATGTGGGAGCTGAATTTCAGTTGATTCAGAATGGTGGATTAAGAGTAGGGTTTAATAATGGTAGTATTGGTGCGGGGGGATTCTTTACCCTGCCGGTAGAAGATTATAATCTGGGGGTAAATTATACTTTTGGTCAGGATCCTGTTGACCAATCCTGGAGTCATCGCTTTTCCTTGGTTTTTACCTTGGAAGGTAAAAAATTAAACCTATCACCTCCCAGGAATCAACAAATGCGGTCCGCGCAGGAACCCAAACAAGAATTTAGTTACAGTAAAAAGAAACAAGATAATAATTTAAATTTAGATTATAGTAGTCCGGTCGCCCGAGTTATCAAGGTCTCAACTCGTTATCCTGACTATGCTATTATTAACGCCGGATTAAAATATGGTATACAAACCGGCTTGAAACTGGGGATTTACCGGATTGGGCAGCTTGATGATATCGGCAATGAGGATCAGGTGAAAATTGGTGAGGTGGAAGTAGTAAAGGTAAAAGACGATTTTTCTGCAATTAGAGTAATTGATATTGAGGAAGGATTACACATAGAGAATGGTGATGTTTTGATGGAATTGAAAAGCGATCAGATTTCTAATAATCTGGGTGGGTAAAAATTGGTAATTAATAACTGATCCTTTTATAGATTTCGTCTAACTCTCCCCCTAATCCCCTTCTTCTTTTTTAAAGAGAAGGGGATATTTTTTTAGCAGATCAGGTGTTTTTTGGTTAGAAGTTTCGGGGTTGTCTCCAACGTCTATCTATTATCAGTCTGAGTTCCGTTGAAGATTGACAAATTCGGTAAAAAAACAACCTGCTTCCATGAATTCTGCATAACATTATGGTCAAAATCAAATTTTTTTTGAGACAGGCTAAGATTTTATACTGTTAGTAAATAATTTGGGATTGACGCTTAGCAATAAATCTGTAGGTAAAAAACCTGTGTATTTTAGCATCATTTTTAAATTATTTTTATTCATTATAAAATATAAAATTTCCTAAAGTTCATAAAAACAATATATTATACAGAGTAAAGTTTACCTGGCATGGCTCTTGCTTAATACAATGAAAAAAGTTAATAACCCAAAAATGGAGGTACCCATGAGAGCAAGGTTGACAAAGCAATGTAATCTTTCAATACTGGTAGCAGTTTTCTTGGTCTGGTTTGCAGGATTAATGCTATCAGCTGAATGTAAAGCACAGTTAGAGGTTGGAAATTATTTTTATAAGGTAAATGATGCAGATGATGAATGGGACTGGAATGATGAGTGGGATGATGAGTGGTACGATGTTGATAAAGTCAAATCAGATATTAGGTATAATCGGGTAGAAGGAGTATATCTGGGGACGGTAATAAATAAGGAATACTGGCGGAAAGAGTATCCCGGATACCCTTTTATATTTGGAAAAGTAGGATTTGCCTTTGCGGAAAAATTATTTGAATATCAGATTGGTCTGGAAAAGGGCTTTTTTGACGATTATTACTTGGCTTTTGGAGCTGAAATACATCTTACCATGGATACTCCTGACCGCTGGTTAATGCCCCAATGGGAAAATTCGTTAGCGGCTTTTTTGATAAAAGAGGATTTTCACGATTATTATCAGCGGGAAGGATTCAGTGGTTATGTGACGCAGCATGTAACTGATATATTAAAGTTTACAGCTTCATACTGTATGGAGAGTTATGATTCCACAGAAAAAAATACCAATTGGTCGCTTTTTGGAGGGAAAAAGAAGTTCAGAGAGAATCCGCCCATGCATGCAGGAGAGTTGCATTCCCTAAAAGTTAAAGCAGTATTGGATACCAGAAACAGTAAAAGCAGCCCCACCAGAGGATGGCTGGTCTTATTGGAAGGAGAACATGCCGGAAGTGAATTCAAGGGAGATTTCAATTTTGACAGATTTTTATTGGATATACGCAGATACCAGCCTTTAGGTTTTTCAGATGCGCTTGATTTTAGAATTCGTTTGGGAAGTTCTAAAGGAGATCTTCCCTGGCAGAAAAGTTATCATTTGGGAGGAATTAGTACTCTAAGGGGATATGATTATAAGGATTTTCCCAATGGACCTATGTCTGTTGGCGGGAACAGGATGTTACTGGGGCAACTGGAATACCGGCTGGGTATAGAAGATTATCCGGAATCCATGGGGCTCGGACTGCTGAATAATTTCCATCTTATTCTTTTTATAGATACAGGCTGGGTAGGATTTGCTGATGCGGAGGCAAATTTTTATGATGGCTTTAATTCCTTTACCTGGTCAGATTTAAAAACTGATATTGGTTTTGCCTTATCCAACAGCAGTGGCAATTTTCGGTTCCAAATAGCAAAACGGACTGATATTGGTGAGAAAGATTTTGTTTTCACCGTTCGGGTCAGCCGTCCCTTTTAAGGGAGAGGATTATGGGACTAGGGGATCAAAAAAACAAGTGTAGATATTTTAAAAGGGAATAATATAAAAATGTGGTTATTTAGAGTCATTGTAACAATATACAGGAAAATACGTATACTGTTTATAAAAATATAAAGTGAGATTTTGTGATATCAGGTGAGGCAAAAAATTTCATGAAATATGACGGCACAAAAAACAATACTAGAATCGGAATTGATAAGATAATGATGATAATATTAAAAATATGTGATAAATTTTATTTTTTCCTGTCAAAAATAATTTCAATTTTGATAGCCACCCCGATGCCGGTACCAATTTCGATCCCCATAGTGAGAGAAAGAGAGATATATTAATAGTATACATACTAAATAATTTATAAGATAAAAAATGAAACAATATTTGTGTTTACAGGGAGGTTAATATGAAAAAGTGTATCATATTTTTCCTTAATTTTTTTCTGTTATGTTTGGTAGATCAGGTATTTTCCCAGGACTGGGGAGTGGCAAAAATTGATAAAGAATATGAGATAAGTGATACAAAACCTTTGGAGGTGATTGTGGATGTGGATGCAGGTGAAGTAAATATAACCAAAAACAATAAGGGCAAAACAGCAGCTGTTTATATGGAATATACCAAAGATGATTTCAGAGGCACTGCTCAATATGATGAAGATAGAAATCAGTTGAGGATTATTCTGGACAGTAAGGGATTATTCAGGAATTATGATAATACAGTTGCAGAATTACGACTACAACTTCCCTATGCAGTGGTTATCTTTTTTGATGCCAAGATAAAAGCAGGTGAGATATTTATGAGTATGGGAGGATTACGATTAAAGGAATTTATGGTCAATAATTGGGCTGGTGAAATAGATATTGATTTTGACGAACCTAATGGAGAGATCATGGATTTCTTAGGGATCAAGACCCGGGCAGGTGAGTTAACCTGCAGTAAATTAGGGAATGCTCGATTTGAAAAAGCAGACATTAATGGAGGAGTGGGTGAACTGGAGGTCGATTTTACCGGTGATTTGGTAGATAATTGTATGGCCAAAGTTGATCTTGATATTGGAGAATTATATACAAGGCTTCCCCGGGACAGGGGAATTAAGATTAAAATCGGAGGATGGAGTTTTCTTTCTGAAAAAAATATTGATTCATATTTATATAAAAGAGGAAGTTTTTATTATTCAGAAGGATATACTACCAGTAAGGAAAAATTTTATTTAAGAATTTCTCCGGGTTTGGGAGAATTCACCCTTGATTGTATAAATGAAAATTAATTTTTTTTTAAAAATGTCCTGAATATTTTGAGGAGGTGCATTATGATAAAGAGAATATTTTCTGCGATGATGGTACTATTTATTTTCTCTTTCTGCCGGGCCGAGGAAATTGAAAAGGTGGAAGAGAAAAATGTTTCCTTAAAACCAGGTGGTCTTATTTCAATTGCTGCAGATGAAGGTGATATAATAGTGAGTTCCTGGGATAAAGATAATGTTTTTTTAAAAATGACCAAAAGAGCCTGGGGACGCAACCGGAAAGAGGCTGAGCATTTTTTGGAAAACATCACGGTTAAAATATATCAGTCTGATGATAAACTAACTATTAAGGAAGTGGAAAGAGACCAAAGGGATTTCCGTTTTAGTGATCTATTTGACCATGATTTCTGGGAAAGTGGAGGCTATGGTACCAGTGTTGATTTTGAGTTAAAAGTGCCAGATAATATTAATGTAAAGCTTGGGTGTGATGAAGGAGATGTAGAGATTACAGAGATCAAGGGAAAGATCAATATTGAAGTTGATGAAGGTGATATTACTGTTTCCAATGTCATATCTGAGGATATTCAGATTTATGTGGATGAGGGGGATATCTATTTAACCGAGATAGAAAATTCGGGAAAAGGATTTCTCAATATTGAGACTGATGAAGGGGATATTGTTATTCGGGGAGGAAATCTGGGAGAGGTGGATATTGATTCTGATGAAGGTGATATATTGATAAATACGAATAACTTAGTGAGAAGTTGGATTTCAACCGATGAGGGAGATATTGAATTAGGCTTTCATCCTCTGGAAAATGGTGATTATCGATTGGAGACAGATGAAGGAGATATCGAGATCACTTTACCGGAAGATTCTGATATTAATGTGCGGCTGCAGACCAGTGAAGGCAGGATTGATACAGAGTTTACCTTAGAAGTGTATGATAGAGATGAGGGAGAATCTGTAGATGGAGTTATTGGTAAAAATTTATCTTATTTAAAAGCATATACTGATGAAGGACATATTGTATTATTGAAAAAGAGATAAAGGTGAACATATGAAGAAACAATACTCCTTTTTAATTTTATTACTTTCTTTCACTTCCTTATTTGCGGAGGATAAAACCATTATTGAACTGGTTAATTTTAGATATCGTGACTTTGCCTATAGAAATTTTTATTTGGAAAAGAAAGTAAATATTAGAATTGAATGTTTAGGCATGGGTGAGCGGTGGCAGGATGATATGTTTGCTTATGGTTGGATTAATAATCTGGAAACCAGGCAGGTTGCCTGGAAAATGAATAAAGATAATGCTAAAAGGTGGAAGGTAAAATATTTATGGAAAGATGATAACACTATTGAACTGCCGGAGGGATACTATCAGGTATGTTATTCGGTTTCACCCGGAAATCCCAGGCGAGGTGAGTATCATAATGTAGGTGATTTTTTAGATGATTTATTTAATGGATTTAATAAACAAAATTGGCGAAAGGGTGCTCACGAATGGGGTATACAATTGCTTATTAATAATGATAATGAAAAGTATGTGCAAACAGAAGGGGTTTTTTTTAATGATAAAAGTATTTTGAGTATTGCATCTTTGGGTGATAATGAATATAAAAAACAGGGTATATCACTCCTTGAAGATGCAAAACTCAGAGTATACGCCATGGGAGAGGGGGATAAGGGAGAAATGTATGATTATGGCTGGATTGAAGATGCTGCCACTGGTGAACATGTGTGGAGAATGGAGTATGCTAGGACAGGATGGGCCGGTGGTGCGGAAAAAAATCGGATTATAGATACAGTTATGGAATTCAAAAAGGGAGATTATCTTGTTTATTTTGTTACGGATGGTTCTCATTCCTATGAGGAATGGAATAGGTTTCCTCCTTATATGCCCCAATATTGGGGGATTACCTTATGGGGTCAGGATAAAGATGCTGCCTGGGATAAGATAGTACAACCTTATGATGAGGATAAAAGTCAGCAGGTGATTGTTGATTTAACCCGGGTAGGTGATAACAGATTGAAGGAGAAAGGTTTTACTATTGAAAAACCCTTTAAGGTAAGAGTTCGCTGTCTGGGTGAATATGGATACAGTGGAAGTTTTGTTGATTATGGATGGATTATTGATGCTGATACCAGAAAAGTTATTTGGGAAATGACCCGGGATAATACTGATTATGCCGGAGGAGGGAAAAAGAACAGAATGTTTAATGGTTCCCTTACCTTTGAACCAGGTAATTATATAGCCTTTTATCGTACAGATGGCTCTCATTCTTATCGAGACTGGAATACAGGACCTCCCTATTATCCGGAAGCCTGGGGAATGGAAATTTTGGTGACGGATGAAAATTTTAATCTTGATTGGGTGGACAATTATCAGGAAGAAAGAGATAAAAAGGTAATAGTTGCCATTACTCGGATGGGAAACAGAGAAAACGAATTCCGTCAATTTAAGATAGACCATGAGCAGGATGTACGAATATATGCTCTGGGGGAGGGAGATGATGATACTATGTACGATTTTGGAAGGATCGAGGATGAAGAGGGAAAAGTAATCTGGCAAATGGAGTATTGGAACAGTGAACCTGCGGGTGGAGCAACAAAAAATCTAATGGCAAACAAAGTAATGAGACTCAAGCCAGGTACTTATACGGTTAAATATCGTACTGACGGATCTCATTCCTATAACAATTGGAACGATGATCCCCCCAGGGATGTCACCAAATGGGGAATTACAATCTATAAAATGGGCGAGTAGTTTCAGATAATAGATAACCTCACAGCCCTGACCGGATTTCAAATCCGGTCAGGGTTTTTTTATATTTCCCCTTACAATTATAATTTCCAAGGATTTAGAATTTTAATATTACAATTTTGAAAATTTTTCTCATTTCTGGTAACAAGACATAAATTATGGGTTAATGCAGTCGCTGCGATCAGGGAGTCAATGGTTGGCATTTTAATGCCCTGTTTTTCCAGAGAAGCGGTTAAGGTCCCCCATTGTAAGAAGATATCAATATTCAAAATCAATATGCGTTTATTAAATCTTATTAATAAATCATCATGAAGCCATTCTTTTATCTTGGATTTTCGTTTTGATGACATTAATTTGGCTATTCCTTTTTCTAATTCACCAATAGTAATAACAGATAGATATAATTTATCTTCTTCCACAGAATCTATCCACTTTATCACTCTGGGTTCAGATTGAGATTTTATTAGTTCCGAAATAACACAGGTGTCAAGAAGGTAATTCATAAATTAACATCTCTGGGATAATCTTTTGAATGTTCCAGATGTAAATCTACATCTTTTAAAGGGGAATTACGGAAAAACTGGGATAAGCTTGTTTTTTTCTTATTTATCTTTTTATAATCTTTGATAGAAATAAGTATAGCAGTTTCAACGCCTCGTTTGGTAATAATTTGGGGCCCATGTTGAATGGCTTCTTTGACCACCTTGCTAAATTTTGCTTTTGCTTCTTGTAATTGCCATGTATTTTTCACTTTATTCTCCTGACTAGTCTGACTAGAAGGTAAGAAAATTTATTGTTAATGTCAATGTTTTTTTATGTTCGAAGTTGTCTTGATGAAAAGGATTAACATTATAGTTTGAGAGGATTTTAAATTCTCACCTAAATAAAGTAAAAATTTATATCTAAATTAATATTTATTATTTTCTTTGCAAGTAATCATTCCTACTGTAGTTATAATAACAATTACTATAATTTGAAGACCAAGTCTAAATATATTGATCGTATTTACGGTAGTAGTTGCTGTGCCTAAAAAATGAATTAAAGGTATATTGTTTTATCTAATACTATTGTATCTCAGTTTAAATTCATTTAATTATTTGAAGTTTAAACAATTATAGAAAATTATTCAAGTTTATGATTTGTCATAATTTAAAAGAATCTTCGATAGTTTCTTTATGTTGTATTATTTCTATTTTTATATTTTGACATCTTGGTAATTAATCTCTCAAGTGGTACTTGTAGTTTTTGAGCATTTTGGAAAATATTATCTTTATCTTTAAACTTAATAATTGAAATGATTTTTCTACATATAAAAGGATGTTTAAATAATTTTTTTTAAGTTATAGCTTTTTTAAGAATATCAGTATATGGATATTCATAACGACATTTTTCTTTTAAGTCTTCTAATTTATAAGTATGATTTGCAATTTTATAAATATGAGCACTTACTGAAGTTAATTCTTGATAAGCATTATGGTAAATAATTTTTTGTCTTTTTATTACTTTCATATATTTATTAGTAAGAAAAAACAATAGTGTTATTATGGTGGCTACGGAAGCTATAGCAGATATCAATTTTAGCATTTTAATAACATCACTTTTATATTTATCAAAACCCTGTCGGGGTTAGTACTACACTATTTAAAGAAATTTAACTTTTAAATAAATAGTATAAATATTTTATAATTAATAATAAAAAAAATAAGTAACCAATGTCAAGGAAAATAAATATATTCCCTTGACATTTGCCGTTGAATTTCTCATATTAAAACCAGATAATTTTATGCTTTAAATAAGGGGAAATAGGGTAGAGGGTATTTTTAATGGGAAATATAAAAATGGCCCTGATCAAGAAGGTGAAGCTGGTAAAACCTATTTGTGCCATAACTTTTTCCAAACCGGTGAATTTGGAGAAGGTTACTGCGGAATTGGAAACAATTCTGGGAAAAGTGGAGGCTAGATCAGAAACCTATGCCTTTAATTATACTGACTACTATACCCGGGAAATGGGTATTGGACTCAGGAAATTTTTCTTGAGTTTTAAAAAGCTGGTAAGCCCGGATTTTTTAGCGGAAATAAAAAACAAAACTAATGCCATCGAATCATCATTGGCAGTAAAGGGAAAGAGAAGAATCAATCTGGATCCGGGTTATGTGACTAGTGCCAAGGTGGTTATTGCTTCTGCCAAAGATTTTGCCCACCGCATCTATCTGGGCAAGGGGATCTACGGTGATTTACAGCTGCAGTACCGTCATGGCAGGTTTTGGCCGGAAAAATGGACCTTTCCGGATTACACTTCCCAGTCAGTGATTGATTTTTTTGAAAAAGTGCGTAATCAAATAGCCCAAGAGGAAAACCTGTAATGAGCAAGAAAGTTGATTATAAAAGTGCGGGAGTGGATATTAAATCAGGAGAGCAGGCAGTTAACAAAATAAAATCCCTGGCTCACTCTACCTTTTCAGATAAGGTAATCACAGATATCGGAAAATTCGGAGGATTTTTTTCTCTCCAGGGTATGGAAATGGAGGATCCAGTACTAGTATCCTCCATAGATGGAGTTGGAACAAAATTGAAAGTAGCATCCTTGGCAAACAAACATGATACTGTGGGTGAGGATCTGGTTAATCATTGTGTTAATGATATTCTGGCTGGAGGAGCTAAGCCCCTTTTTTTTCTTGATTATATAGGCACCGGGAAAATAAGTCCGGAAGTAATCGAACAGATAATCTCAGGTATGGCCAGAGGCTGCAGGTCAACCGGATGTGCTTTGATAGGCGGTGAAATGGCTGAGATGCCCGGATTCTATAAAAAAGGGGATTATGATCTGGTGGGTACTATTGTGGGAGTAGTGGAAAGAAAAAAGGTAATTGATGGAAGCCGGATAAAAAGAGGTGACCGACTTATCGGTTTACCTTCCTCCGGACTTCATACCAATGGTTATTCTTTAGCCAGGAAGGTACTTTTTGATATTGCCGGTTACACTGTCCATACTTATATTGATGAATTAGGTGCCACCTTAGAAGAAACATTACTCCAGACTCACCGGTGCTATCTGCAGATCATTGTTTCCTTGATGGAAAAGTTTGATATACATGGATTGTCCCATATTACCGGTGGCGGGATTAAGGGAAATACCAAACGAATACTGCCGGAAGGGCGGTCAATAGAAATCGACTGGAACAGCTGGGAGAGGCCGGTTTTATTTAAATTGATTCAGGAAAGGGGCAATATATCAGAAGAGGAGATGAGAAAGGTTTTTAATTGTGGAATCGGGTATGTAATTATTGTGGCAGAAGAACAAACCTCATCCCTTATCAGAGAGTTGGATACCATAGGTGAGAAATATGTTGAAATGGGAAGCGTTAAGTAAATAAACATTTCCTGTTTGAATTTGTAAAAGAATTAAAAAGGATACTATGCTGCAACTTTTCTTAGTAATACTGCTTAGTTATTTGGCCGGTTCTTTTCCCACGGCCATTATTATCAGCCGGTTAATCATCAAAGATGATATCCGAAAGCACGGGAGTGGAAATGCAGGAGCTACCAATGTTTTTCGGGTCATGGGGTGGAAACCAGGTTTAATTGTAATTACGGTTGATATAGCCAAGGGTATGTTGGCGGTACTGGTAATAGCCAAGTTAGCAAGTTCAGTGGGATGGAATGAAATCATAGTTCAAATAATTGCCGGATTCAGTGCAATTATAGGTCATATCTGGACAGTATTTGCCGGATTTAGAGGTGGTAAAGGAGTGGGAACTGCATTTGGAGTCTTTTTAGGATTGACGCCCCTGGCTTCCTTGATAACCTTTACAGTTTGGGTATTACTGATATTGTTAACCAGATATGTATCAATTGCTTCCTTAAGTGCCGGATTTATATTCGGTCTGGTTTTGCTTATGCAAAAATACTATTTTAAAGCAGATATACCTGTGCCCATACTTTTACTCGGCGGGATTATTGTGCTCTTAGTATTTTACACCCATCGGTCCAATATTAAACGATTGATAAAAGGGAAAGAAAGTAAAATAGGTGGAAAGAAATTAATTCAAGATGACTGATCTAAGTAAAAAGTCCAAAAATATTGCAGTCCTGGGAGCAGGAAGCTGGGGTACAGCGCTGTCTGTACTATTATTTAAAAATGGTTGTAATGTATCTCTCTGGGAATTCTTTCCGGATAGGGCTGAAAAAATTGATTCCACCCGTTTAAATCCGGAATTTCTTCCCGGAGTAAAAATCCCCTCTCAGATTGCAGTTTCTTCCCATTTAAAGAAAACTGTAAGTAATAAAGATATAATTATTATTGCCGTCCCTTCTCATATTGTTCGGTCTGTAGGAGACAAACTGGCCCGAATTCCTTTACCTAATAGTCTGATAGTGAGTGCCAGTAAAGGGATTGAAAATGATACGCTGCTTCGTATGTCTGAAGTTATTCAGGAAACAATTCCAGATGTAAATCAGGAAAGAATTGCAGTATTATCAGGTCCCAGTCATGCCGAAGAGGTGGGAAAAGGGCTTCCCACTGTAGTGGTGGCAGCTTCAAGCAGTACAGCAACTGCCTGCTGTATCCAGGAAATTTTTATGAATCCTGCATTTAGGGTATACACCCATTCGGATGTGATAGGAGTTGAGCTGGGCGGTTCTTTTAAAAATGTTATTGCCATTGCAGCCGGCATTAGCGATGGGGTGGGATTTGGTGATAACATCAAGGCTGCGCTTCTTAACCGAGGTATTGTGGAAATTATCCGTTTAGGAATTGCAATGGGAGCAGATAAACACACTTTTGCCGGATTAACCGGTATGGGGGATCTAATCGTTACCTGCACCAGTCAATACAGCCGAAATCGTTACCTGGGGGAACAGATAGGCAAAGGAAAAAAGTTAAAGAAAATCACAGAGGGAATGGTTCAAATCGCGGAAGGTGTGCGAACCACCAAATCTGTACATGACCTTTCTAGGAAATATCAGATAGAAATGCCTATATCAACAGAGGTTTATCGGGTACTTTTTGAGAATAAAAATCCCAAACAGGCAGTGTATGATCTTATGACCAGAGATCCGAAGAGGGAGATGTGGGGGTAGAGAAAGACAAAAGAAAAAAGACAAAATACAAAAATAAAGGATAAAGGATCAAAGAAAAAACAAAAACAGGGAAAATCACTATATTCAAATCCATTCTCCATTTTCCATTCTACTTTTATCTTTTCCAGTATTCCTCTATTCCAATATTCCTTTAATCCTGTATTTTGGTCATTGTGATTTATTTGTTATCCGGGATTTGTGTTTTGTTATTTTAAGGTGTTAAGGTACAGGGTAATTGGGTAATGTGGTAACTCGGTAATATGGTAATTGGGGTATATGGTATATGGTTGTGGATTGTAAATTTTGAATCCATAAAAATTTTTCTCCCTTGAAGGCTTGTCCTGAGCCCGCCGAAGGGAAGAGATAAAAGAGAGGGTGTTTTAAGGAAGAGTAAATAACAAATTACACTATCCAAATATCAAATAATGACCAAATACCAAATTCAAATTTTCAAATAGTGGGTCGGAAGCAGTTTTGGTCATTGTAATTTGAAGATTGTGATTTATTTGTTATTTGGGATTTGTGTTTTGGAATTTTAAGGTATTAAGGTATAGGGTAATTGGGTGAAATGGTGAATAGGGTATATGGTATTGAGTTTATGGGACTCAACTTTTATCCTCAAACATCTAAAGACCGAATTATTATACTGAGCAATAGTCAGAAATCAGTAGCCAGAGGCCAGGGGTTAGTAAACAGGGAAAGGAAATAGGTATGGAAGTAGTAGGAATAATATTTTTCTGGATTTTTCTTATTATAGGTGTAGTGATTATTCCTTTCGGAATTGCCGGTACTTTTATTATTGTGGCAGATGCCTTTATTTACGGACTTATTACCGGATTTGAGAAAATTACTCTTCCCTTTGTGGGAGTACTTTTAGGGATTGCGGTTTTAATGGAGGTAGTGGAAGCGGCCTTTGGGGCAGTTCTGGCTAGAAAATACGGGGGAAACAAATGGGCTATGGCAGGAGCAGTGATAGGCGGATTTATAGGGGCTGTTCTGGGAACTCCGATTACACCTGTAATCGGCACATTAGTGGGAGCTTTTCTGGGAGCATTCGGGGGAGCGTCACTGCTCCATGGTATAAGCACTGGGAAGTGGAATGAGGCCTTGGTGGTTGGCTTAGGTGCTTTTTTTGGTGCAGTAAGCGGCAAAGTTTCCAAAATCATTGCTGCCATTATCATGGTGGTTATGATTGGATTTCGTATTTTCTAGAAAAGATTTGAGATTATAGTTTTATGCTTTTCAGAAGTAAAAATAAAAAAATACTAAGCGGCTATCATCTAGCTTCAAACTTCTATCTTCTCTTTTTTCTTATTAAATTGCTAATTTTACCGATGATTATATCCCAAAATGTATTATCCCAGTCTCTCTTGGAAAAACATCCCTATGTGATTGCCCGGGTGAAGTACAGAGGAGGGGGAGACTGGTATAATGATCCTTCCGCAATTCCGAACTTATCTCGGTTTTTGAAAAAGGAAACCGGAATTACCATAGCTGAAGAGGAAGCAAAGATTTCACTGTCAGATAAAACTCTTTTTTCCTATCCCTTTCTTTTTCTCACCGGTCATGGGAAATTGGCCTTTACAGATAATGAAATTGAAGCTTTACGTGTCTATCTTTTAAAGGGAGGATTCTTATATGCAGATGATGATTATGGGATGGATACCTTTTTCAGGGAGACCATGAAGCGGGTTTTTCCCAACCGGGAATTACGAGAACTTCCCTTTTCACATCAGATTTATCATATCCATTTTAATTTTAATCATGGTCTTCCCAAGATTCATGAACATGATAAAAAGCCTCCTCAGGGATTTGGTATTTTTGATGATAATCAGAGATTAATGGTATTTTATACGTATGAAACCAATATTTCAGACGGATGGGCTTCACCTCAGATACATAATGACCCCCCTGAAAAGAGAGAGCAGGCTCTTAAAATGGGAGTGAATATTGTAATCTGGGCATTTCTTAATTGAGGAAGCTGTGCAGCTTAAAAATTATAAAGAAGAAATTACCTCAAAACTTCACAGTCTTCGTACCAAGACTAAACTATATGCCCTATTTTCAGGTGTATTGATTGTCCTTTTTTATTGTTTTACTTTTATTTTTTTTAGCACAGTTGCTGAAAGTTTGTTTCATTTTCATTCCTGGATGAGAATGGTTATTATGCTGATATTTTTTAGTGTCGGTCTTTATCTTTGCATCCAGAACATTATTATTCCTTTATATTCCTGGTTATGGAGAAATGATGTTCCTGATAATAACACTCTTGCCCTTAAAGTAGGAACTCATTTTCCTCTCCTTGGGGACAGATTGGCAAACAGTTTACAGGTTTTTTATAATTCCCAAGAAAACAGGTACGGGACCTCTAAAGAACTGGCCCATAACGCCTTGATTACAGCTGCCCGCCAGAGTAAAGGGTGTGATTTCAGAGAATCGGTATCGAGAAATGTTTTCCTGAAGCCCTTAAAATATGCTCTACTATCTCTTCTGGGGACAGTTTTCTTTTTTTTATTATTCAAGGCTGAATTAAGTGCCAGTATGGATCGTTTGGCCCATCCTTTCCTGAACTATTCCTCTTCAGCTAAATTCAGATTAACTCTTTTCCCGGGAGATACCACCCTAGTTCAGGGACAGGATGTTGAAATTTTTGTGCAAATTGAGGGAGATCACCCGGATAATTTGTTTATTTATTTTAAATTTATAGATTCTGATACTGAATTCAGGAAAGAAAAATTGACCTCTCCCTACCTGAAAAAAATAAGTTCAGTAAGAGAAAGTTTTGAATATTATGTCAGAGCTGATAATATAGAAACAGAACATTTTACCGTAAAAGTGGTGATCAGGCCCCTGATTAAGAATTTGCAGGTACAACTGGTTCCTCCGGCATATTCCAGACTTCCGGTAAACAATCTTTCCAATAATCGGGGTGATATTGCATGTTTAAAAGGAACCCGGGCGGAGATGCTGATCATGGCAAACAAACAGTTATCTGAAGCTAAAGTTGATTTTAAAAAGAATAAAAGTTTGGACCTCACGGTAGATAAAAATCGGGGGAGGGGCAGCTTTTTTGTCTGGCAGCCGGACAGTTATTTTGTTTCTATAAAAGACACATCCGGCCTGGAAAATAGTAACCCCATATCTTATTCGGTGACTATCGAACCTGATTACTTCCCTCTAATAAACCTGCTTTCACCTCAAGCATCCCTGGATCTGGACGAAGAAATGCTTATCCCTTTGGTGCTGGATATTGCAGATGATTACGGTATTTCAGCAATGAAGATTGGCTATCAGGTTATAGAGAGCAGTGATCAGGATTCTCTTCCCGAAAACTATTCTTTTATTGGATTACCGATAGACAAGCGTGAACCTACTGAACTGCGGGTAGAATATACCTGGATGGTGGATACCCTTAATCTTTTTCCGGAGGATATTATTCACTATTTTATTGAAGTTGCTGATAATGATCGTATCTCAGGTCCTAAGAAAACTAAAACTCCTCTTTTCAGTGCCAGATTCCCTTCTATGGCAGAAATTTTTGAAGAAGTGTCCACCAAGCAGGAAGAGCATATAACCCAGTTAGAAAAGGTATTTGAGAGAAGTGATACTGTAGAAAAAGAACTGGAGGAGATTTCCAGAAAACTTAAGAGTGAAGGAGAACTTGACTGGGAAGAGAAAAAGAGTGTTGCGCAGATGTCAAAAGAGCAGCAGGATTTAGGTCAAAAAATGCAGGATTTGAGTAATGACCTGAATAATGTTATTGATCAATTGGAAAAAAACCAGATGATAAGTCCTGAGACTTTGGAGAAGTATGAAGAGTTACAGAATTTATATCAAGAGATTGATTCTCCTGAATTACAAAGTGTGTTGGAGGAACTTAATAAAGTAATGCAAGACATTGATCCGGAGCAAATGAAAAAAAGCATTGATAATTTTTATTTTGCTCAGCAAAACTTTCGTCAAGCAATAGAACACACCATTTCCCTTTTAAAACGTCTCAAAGTCGAACAGGAAACCGAAACCTTAGTAAGACGGCTGGAGGATCTTACTGAACGACAACATGAGATTAATCAGCAGCTTTCTGAATCGGAGAAAGCGGAAACTTCTGGCCAGATCAGACGTGAAGAAATGATACAAAACGATACTCAGCAGATCAAAGAGGATATGAGTGATCTCCATAAGGATATGTCCGAACTTTCCAATATGCCCCTTTCTCAAATGAAGGCTGCCCTGGATTCAATGGACAGAGAAAAATTATCGGAAAGAATCGAAGGTATGATCAGTATGATGCAGTCTGGAAATATCACTCAGGCGGTACAATCCGGAGAAATGATTAAACAATCCCTGCAGTCACTTACCCGGATGATGGAGAAGGTGAATGAATCATTGAAAAATAAGCAAAACCAGAGGGTGACCAAAGCATTACAAAAGTCTGCAACTACTCTGCTGGAGCTTTCCCAAGGACAGGAGAGTTTACAGCAGACCAGAGAAAAAGGAGAGATAACCAAAAGTAAGACGGCAGTGTATCAAACCGGATTAATCTCAGGATTGGACCAGGTAATTGATTCTCTCCAGGTTCTCTCCCGGAATACTCTGTTAATTACTCCCCAGATTGGAACAGCTTTGGGAGAAGCAAAGGCTACTATGCAGCAAGCCTTGCAGAGCATGAATACAAACAATACAGATAGGATTTCCTATTTTCAGAGTAGAGCAATGGGCAGTTTAAACCAGGGAGTTATGGCTATTGAAGAAATTCTTACCAGGATGCAGGGAGGAGGCTTTGGAATGGGCATGGAGGAATTTTTAATGCAGATGCAACAGATGGCTGGAGAACAGAGTAGATTAAACCAGGAGACTATGGATTTACTGGATCAGGGTAGTTTATCTTTAGCGCAACAGGCTGCTATGTCCCGGCTGGCTCAGCAGCAGCAGGCCATAAAAAGGGCAGTTGAGAAACTTTTGCAGGAATTGGGCAATGAGGAAAAGTATACCGGAAGACTGGACAGAACTCTGGAAGAAATGAAAAAGGTCATTAAGGATTTTCAAGAAGAAAATATTAACCGGCAGACTATTGCACGTCAGCAACGCATACTCTCTCGTATGCTGGATCTTCAGCAATCCTTGAGAAAAAGAGATTACAGTAATAATAGAACCTCTGTTACCGGTAGAGATGTAATTCGGACCAGTCCGGAAGTTATGAATCTTGAGGCCAGTAAAATGGTGCAACGGATACAGCAGGATATACTCAGACTTCCGGAAGAAGGGTATACAAAGCAGTTTCAGCAACTCATCCGG
>CAZKMO010000062.1:0-18479 GCA_964554015.1 uncultured bacterium | reverse complement strand
AGAAGTAACCATATCAGTGGCCATAAAGAAAGCTCCCAATATTACCCCTCCGGATAAAACATGAAATATGGGATCACCGGTAAACATACCTTCTGTTCCTCCAAAAATCCAGGTGAGTAATCCCACGGTAAGAATAAAGGTGGTGGGAATTTTCCATCCAATGATCCGTCTATACATCAGATAAAAGCCGCCGATTAAAAGAAGAAGAGCAGAAGTCTCTCCAATACACCCCCCAATTTTTCCTATAAAAAGATTAGAATAAGCACTGTATAGCTGGGATAGAGCCTGCATGGCATCAGGTACTGTTTCCGTGAATTGAGACTTGTGTAATAAAATATCCCGGGCAGATGAAAATACGTTGAGAGGTGTTGCTTCAGATATACCGTTAATGGTGGATAAATCAATCCCGGATAAGGTACCTCCCCGGGGAGCGGTCTTAAATACGGTCATATATGTGGGCCAGGAAGCCATAAGAAAAGCACGCCCTACCAGGGCGGGATTGAGAGGATTATATCCTAATCCGCCAAATGACATTTTACCCACGCCAATACCCACAAATGCTCCTACGGCAGGCAGCCATAAGGGAACTTCTGGGGGTAGATTGTAAGCAAGTAAAATTCCGGTGAGTATAGCACTTCCGTCTCCTATATTCAGCGGTCTCTTTAATACCCGTTGCATAATTCCTTCAGTAAGGACAGCGACAATTACAGCAGTTATAATTACTCCCAATACCCGCCAACCAAAAAAGTAAATACCGGCAATTCCAGCCGGAACCAATGCACCGATAACTGAAAACATTATTTTAGGAATCGAATCCGAATCAGTAATATGAGGAGAGTTAGAGATGTAGAATTGTTTTTCCATATATATACGATCCTCCCTTGATGGATTAATTAGGGTTCTCTTGTTTTTTATTCCAGATTATTTTCCCCAGTTTTATATAATGAACCAGATTACGTTTAGAGGGACAAATAAATCCACAGGAACCGCATTCCATGCAGTCAAGCAGACCGATTTCTTGGGCTTTATCAACCTGGTTATTTTCCACAAAAGAAGAGATATGGGTGGGAATGAGTTTCATGGGGCATATATCGACACAGCGGGCACAACCTATGCATGGTTTCTCTTTATTTAATTTGGCTGTTTTTTCATCAAGTACCAGAATTCCGGAGGTTCCTTTGATTACCGGGACCTGGTCAGTAATCTGGGAAATACCCATCATAGGGCCCCCGTTGATGAGTTTTGCCGCAGTTTTAGTATACCCTCCGCAATAATCAATACAATGTTGGAAGGTGGTGCCAATTCTTACCTTAAGATTTGCCGGTTTTTTCACTCCCGGTCCAGTAACGGTGATGATTCTTTCAATCAAAGGTTTTTTGCTGCTTACTGCTTCAAAAATTGCCAAAGTGGTTCCCACATTATGAACCAGGCAGCCGACATTCATGGGAAGACCTCCACTGGGAACTTCCCGGCCGGTAACAGCTTTGATAAGCTGTTTTTCGGCCCCTTGGGGATATTTTACCTTAAGAGGAGCAACAGAGACATTTTTCATTTTTGCAGTTTTTTTCTTCATTATTTTTATGGCATCAGGTTTATTTTTTTCTATCCCTATTACCACCTTTGATACCTGCAGTATTTTAAATAAAATTTGTAAACCAGATAGAATAGCATCTGGATTTTCCAGCATAAGTCGGTGATCCGCAGTAAGAAAAGGCTCACATTCAACCCCGTTAAGAATGAGGCAATTAATGGGTGTATTTTTGGGGGGAGATAGTTTAACATGAGTGGGAAAGGCTGCTCCTCCCATGCCAGCCAGTCCTGCTTCCTGAATGCGTTTTTTCATTTCTGGGATAGAAAGATCCATATAATCAGAATCTGTTTTTGGTTCTTCAAACCAAGTATCTTTACCATCATTTTCAATTATTACCGAACAAACATTTGTACCTAAAGGATGGGGACGCTGTTCTACTGCTCTAACCATACCGGAAACGGAGGCATGACAGGCAGCTGAGATAAATTTTTTTGAAGTTCCGATTACCTGCCCCATCTTTACCAAATCGTCTTTTTTAACTGTTGGTTCCAGCGGAGCTCCGATGTGTTGCTGAAGAGGAATAATAACCTCCTGGGGTGCATCAACGGTTTTAATTTTTTTTCTTTCCGTCCAATGTTTGTATTCCGGAGGATGTACTCCTCCGTAAAAAGTCTTCTTTAGCCTCATGAATAAACCTTTATTTTAATTTGGTCAGTTCTTGAATAAATTCGTTTTTATCTTCAAATTTTCTATACACTGAGGCAAACCTCACATAAGCTACTTCATCTAATTTTTTTAATTTTTTGGAAACCATTTCTCCAATTTGACGGCTTTTTACTTCTTTGACGAATTTAGAGTTGAGACGATTTTCAATATCAGTGACAATCTCTTCAATTTTTTGTATGGATACTGGTCTTTTACTACAGGCAATTTGTATTCCTTTTTGTAATTTTTTTCTATTAAATAATTCTCTGCGTTTATCGGATTTTATTACATAAAGATTTTTATCTTCTATTTCTTCCAGAGTTGTAAATCGTCGATTACAGGTCAGACAGAGTCTTCTCCTTCGTATAGCTTTACCATTATTCCAGGAGCGTGTATCAACCACTTTATCATTATTTTTACCACAGTAGGGACAATGCATTTATTTTTCTTTATCTTGAATTAATGTATAAATTTTTGTCTTACCTAACTTCACAACGGTAATATTACTTTGTTCACAAAATTGTTTAGAAAGATTATCTGGATACCCCTCTACATAGTATATTTTTTTTATATACGAATTTATTATCATTTTCATGCATAGTGAACAGGGATAGTGGGTTGAATAGAGAACTGCGTCCCTGATATCAACCCCGGAAGTGGCAGCCTGAATAATAGCATTTTGCTCTGCATGTAAACCTCTGCACAATTCATGTCTTTCACCACTGGGAATATTCATTTGTTCTCTCAGGCAACCGATTTCTAAACAATGGGGAAGAGATTGAGGTGCACCATTATAACCGGTTGAAAGGATACGTTTATTTTTAACTATTACTGCTCCTACTTGTCGGCGGCGGCAGGTGGATCGGGTTGCGACCAGGGATGCAATTTCAATAAAATAATCATCCCAGGAGGGACGAGTAATTTTTTCGGGTTTAGTCATAAAGTCGTTATTGAGTAGTTTACTAGATATAAAATGATACTTTTTTTATTATTACGGGAAAGAATATTGAATTTTATCCTAAATTTTGGTAAAGTGGAAAGTTCTGGCATAAATCATAAACCTGATTTTTAATTTTTTGGATTATAGTATCATTTTCTGGATGAGAAATAACTTGGTCAATTAATCCGGCGATAAATTTCATTTCTTTTTCTTTCATTCCTCTGGTAGTGAGAGCAGGGGTTCCGATTCTTATACCACTGGTGATAAAGGGACTTCGAGTATCAAATGGAACCATGTTTTTATTCACAGTGATACCTGCTTTTTCTAAGGCTACTTCAGCTTTTTTCCCGGATATATTTCTGGAAGCCAGATCCACCAGAATCAGATGATTATCAGTCCCTCCGGATACCAGATTATACCCGTTTTGTATCATAGTGTCAGCAAGCACCTTAGTATTATTAATAATCTGTTGGCAATATTTTTTATATTCAGGTTCTAGATTTTCTTTAAATCCAACTGCCTTGGCGGCAATGACATGCATAAGAGGACCACCCTGCATACCAGGCATGACCACACTATCGATTATTTCAGACATATTTTTGACCCGGCCAGATTTTGCCGCAACTATTCCCATATCATTTTCGCGATCTTTTCCCATCAGAATCATTCCACCCCGTGGTCCCCGCAGGGTTTTATGGGTAGTGGTAGTTACTACATCACAATAGGGGAGAGGATCAGGATGAAGTTTGGTAGCCACCAGTCCGGCAGGATGAGCAATATCTGCCATTAAATAGGCGCCAATGCTATCTGCGATCTCTTTGAATTTTTTAAAGTCAATAAAGCGGGGATAAGCACTCGCACCGGTCACAATCAGTTTTGGCTTGTGTTTTTTAGCTTGTTCTTCCACCCAATTAAAATCAATGGTACCTGTTTCTTTTTGTACGCCATAGGAGACAAAATTATATAATTTTCCGGAGAAATTGACCGGACTGCCATGAGTTAAATGTCCGCCGTGAGCTAAATCCATACCCAGGACAGTGTCACCTGGATGTAAAAAGGTCATATATACAGCCATATTTGCCTGGGACCCTGCATGAGGCTGGACATTGGCATATTCACAATTAAATAGTTTTTTTGCCCTCTCTCGGGCAAGATTTTCTGCTTTATCAACAAATTCACAACCACCGTAATAACGATGTCCCGGATACCCTTCAGCATATTTGTTGGTCATAACACAACCTAGCGCTTCCAAAACAGCTGGACTGACGAAATTTTCAGATGCAATGAGTTCCAATTTGTTAGCTTCGCGGTCAATCTCATTTTTGATGGCATCGTAAATATCCGGATCGTTTTTTTTCAATAACTTCATTGGTTTTCCTATAGTCTATATATATATTAAAAAGATTTAAGAAATGTATCAGATTTTATACCCCGGTTAGCATATGGATTTTTTCAACCCTCCTATGATGGCGTTCTTCCTTACTGAATTCAGTGGTTAGGAAGGTAATAATAATATTTTCTGCTTCCTCGGGTTTGACCATTCTTCCGCCCAGGCATAGAATATTTGCATTATTATGCAAACGAGCTAATTGTGCCATTTCAGTGGTGTTGCATAATGCAGCTCTGATTTCTTTAATTTTATTGGCAACAATTGACATTCCGATTCCGCTTCCACACACTAGGATTCCATAATCATAATTATTATCCAGATACAAGGTGGAGATTTTTACCGCAATATCAGGATAATCTACGGAGTTTGATGAATTTGTACCACCATCTGTATAAATAATTTCTTTTTTATCTAAAAATTGTTTAATATTTTCTTTTAGTTCAAAACCAGCATGATCTGAACCGATTACAATTTTCATTGCTTTCATAGGCTATATTAAATCCAGCTATATGCTTCACTCTTGGGAGTATCATAATCATGAAGAAACCTATCATCTTTGGTGGGAACAACCGGTTCCAGAGATTTTAATCTGCTTTCTGCTTCCCGTTTGTAAGCGAAATCATTTTTTGCCTTAAGATAATAGTCATAGGCAATTTTATAGACCAGCCTATCATCATAAGTTGTTTTTCCTTCATTCTTTGCCACATTTCTATCAGCTGCAGTTTCGTATATTTTTCCTAAAGTTAGAAACGCCAGTCCATATTGATTATCTATTCGCAGGGCTTTATTAACAATTCTGCGGGCAGTAGTGTAACTACCTAAAGATGTGTAGCAGGAAGCAAGGTTACATATATTTTTTTTATCATTGGGATTTTTTTCGATGATAGTATTATAGACATCAATTGCCTGATTAAATTTATTGATATTTTGATACGAGTCTCCCATGAGTTCCATAGCTTCCGTGTTATCAGGTTGGTTTTTGATGACTATTTTAAGATTAGCGATAGCACTGTCAAACTTGGCAGCAGTATGGAAACTTTTTGCCAGTTGAAATCTATAACTCATATTATCCGGTTCCAGTTTTACCATTTGCCTTTTTTGCTTAATTATTTTTGCCGTGTTTCCGGTTGAACTCAAGAGATTACTCAGTATTTCCTGATATTCTTTATTAGTTGGTTCAAGTGATACTGCTTTTTGATATGCTTCTATTGCTTTTTGGTTTTGATAAGTCTTGGCATAAAGCTTTCCTAATTGATGGAATGTTTCAGCTGAGTCAGGTTGGAGTTCGGTAGCTTTCCCATACATTTCAATAGCGTTTTCATCTTTTCCTTGTCTGCTGTATAAATATCCAAGTACTCTGTAATTATAGGGATCTTCCGGTACGTTTCTAATTCCCATTTTATAAGCCCATTCAGCACTATCTGGCTGGTTGAGTTGCAGGTAACAAGTTCCAAGATTTTGATAGAGGATTTTTCCATAAATACCGGTGGTATCAATTTTAGCAACTCTTCTAAAATATTTTTTTGCTTTCTCATAATTTCCCTGTTTAAAGGGCTCCCATCCGAAACTCATATACATATCTATCTTTTTCTTATGCTCTTTGAGTATGGAATCCTGTTTTGCTTTTTTTTGTTCGGGAGTTAATCCTGGTTTAGTAGTAGTACCAGTTCCACCGCAGCTGTTAAAGTAAAGTTGAGCTATGGCGAGAATTAATACTATATTAAGGAAATAAATTAATGATTTGATTTTTTGATACACGATTACCCCTCCTTAATTAATAGATAGTTATAGTTTTTATAATAATCTTTAATTATAATAAAAAAACAAGATAAAATCAAGAAAAATGTCATATAGATATATTTTTGTTATGTCATAGTCACAAAAATAATTTTGAGATAACTTACTATTAATATCTACGCTGAAACCATTTTTCTCCAATTGACAACGAAAGACTTATTCTTAATAAATTTTCATATAGACCGTTTTTATCTAATGATCCTCTTTTTCCATAATTGACAGCTATATTTATTTCTGCACTGCGTCCTTTAAGGGGAAGACCGAGTCCAAAAGAAACCCATGATTCTAGAATTTGATTTTCTTCAGGATCAAGTGCTAAATAAGGCTGGTGGCAAAATCCCAATCTGTATCGTATTTGCCTGAAGTATGCATCCAGGGGATCGTTAGATGAAGCTGATTCAAAACCAATAGAAAATTTATTAACATTATTCATATAATCTGGTTTTTGTTTATTAATTAGCAATGATTCCCATTCTGTAAATAAATAATCTATACCGATCAATCCTATTTTTTGAATTATAAATGAAATACCTATTCCATATGAACCAGGATACCTTACTGAACCATTGTATTCATGGGTAGAGTCAGTAACGGTATAGGTTATGGATGTTTTATTATCCAGTTTTACTTGGGGTGAATATACTGCACCAAGAGTTAGTGATGAAAGTGGCTTTAGTATGATACCTATTTTGTAATTATAACCATACGTGTTTGTAGAAAAATAATCTTTGGTTGAGATAAAGGTTGCATTATCATAGTCCACTCTCCAGGTTGTATTAAGATTGCCAAAAATATATCTGCCAGTTAATCCTAATGAAATTATATGCTTATATGAACAGTACCAGGAAAAATCAAATGAGTTTAATCCTCCGTTCCCTTTTACAGATTTAGTATAAGTATAAGAATCAATAGAATTTTCAAATGATAGAATATAATCCATTTTGGTTAAAGGAGTTAATCCCAAAGCAAAACCAAAATTAGCTTGAAGTGGAACAATAAAATTGAAACCATCAAAATTTGAATACTGGGAAAAGGCGCTGCCATTGATTTGGTCTTTATAAAAGTTGTTTTGATTAAAATAATATACGGACATACGACTCATATCATGGGTGAACAGACTGGCAGGATTAGTTTTTGAAATAGTAAAAGGATCAATGTCGGCAATGGAGAATCCACCCATTCCCATAGCGCGAGTATTGGGATGTTCAAAGTCCATTCCCAAACCTCTTGAGGAAAGAATGGATCCACTCATAAGATTTTGATTATATAATAATACTAAAAAGCAAAATAAAAATGCTGATTTTTTCATTAGAAAACTCCAGGTTTTAGTTATTTAAATTTTCCTCAGGGGGAAGACTGTAAAATATTTTTAAGGATGGCTTTTTTGAGCTATCAGCCTTTGAACTGTATAGTCTTCTGTAGTCAAGATTTGTATTCTCATTAATTCCCTTCAATAAAAAACCATAATTTTCTTCCATTCCCAAAGTCCATTGCTGTATATAGGGGGTTACATTTGCAGAGGCAGAATCAGTACTGTCCAAAGAAATAATTGTATAGGTTGACGAATCCAGAGGAACAAGGGGTACAGTCCAGGAGTCAGCGGAGATTTTAAAAACCGATATGTTATATTTATCCTGCCAGTTAGGAAAGGCTGCGGTGGTATCAGAATAAACATTTAATAATGCTCTATTTATAGTAGCTTGTTCTGGTATGGTCGATACATCAAAGAATAAAAGAGAGCGAGAGGCTATACCATTGGTAAGATATAGAAAGTCTGTATCTGACTCAAAATTACCCTCAGCTAAAAAGAGGTCATCCGAGCTGGGAAAATTATATTTTAAATCAGTTGTGTCGGTATCAGCCGGTACGTATATGGTTAATTCCGGTTGGTTTGAATCAGATTCACTACTATAGAATTCCGTAATAAATTGAAAATTATTGGGAATAAACATCAGTCCGTAATTATCATCGGACGTGGTTGAATCGAACCATGATTGCACCAGAGTTTTGGGAAGACTCACAGTAAAGCTTTTTACCGAATCGTCAAAAGATACAGTAAAATCTTTTATGAATTCACCTTGTAATCCACCATCATAATTTTCAATATTAAGAGAATCTTCTTCCCATGATTGGGTAATTTTATAGATAGAACAAGAGAAGGTGCCTGTAGGAGTCCCATAGAATCTATGGATATAGAGGGTAAGAGAAGCACTGTCAACCTGTGCCGAATCCAGATAAGTATAAAATTTTATCAGTGATTTTGCCTGAATATTATGATCAGGAACAGCGCCAATATTCAAATAGGTACTATGTCCTGTTTTTATATTTGTGTATTTAAAAAAGGTATCAGAAGCAGATGCATAAATAAGACAGGATTTTTCCTTTCCCATATTATCTCGGTCAAAAAATTCCGATCCCACCGGATTTTTTTTATATTTTGCACAAGTGATAAATATAACGGTAAAGAAAAACAACAGTAAAATTTTTATTAATGACATTTTTTTCATAAGATTTCCTGATTTAAAGTTTAGATTTATTTATTACTTATTGTTAACTGAGTCTTTTTTTATTTTGTTCCAGATTTTATCCATATCTTGTAATGATGCCTGGTGAATATCTTTTCCCTGATCGGTGTAATTTTGTTCAACCTTATGGAAACGCTGGCTAAACTTATCTGTCGCCTTACGCAAAGCATCTTCAGGATTAAGCCTTAAAAAGCGGGAAAGATTAACCAAAGCGAAAAGTAAGTCACCAAATTCTTCAAATATATTATTTTTTTCATTTGTTTTGATAGCTGATTTTAGTTCCCCGATTTCCTCTTGTATTTTTTCCCAGACCTGATTGGTGGTATTCCAGTCAAAACCAACAGTTGCAGCTCTTTGCTGAACTCGATGTGCTCGATTGAGAGCCGGCATAGTTTTGGGAATACCTTCCAGGACAGATTTTTTACCCTCGTGTTTTTTTAATTTTTCCCAATGAATTTTTTGATCTTCACTTGTCTTAATTTCTAGGTTATCGAAAACATGGGGGTGTCTGCGGATCAATTTATCAATAATGGTATTAATTACATCTTCCATGGAGAAATCACCATTATCTTGAGCAATCTGGGAATGAAAAACGGGCTGAAACAGAAGATCACCCAGTTCTTCTTTAAGCGATTCAGTATCATGATTATCAATAGATTCAATCACTTCATATGCTTCTTCCAAAAGATAGGGTGTGAGGGATTGATGAGTCTGCTCTTTATCCCAGGGGCAGCCATCCTTACTTCTAAGTTTTTTCATTATTTTTACTAATTTTTCAAATGTTTCTCCTACCAAATAGCCTCCCTAATATAAGAAATCTGGTCATACCCTTAATTTATGATTTTTTAATCTGTTTTACAATTTTTTCTAAGTCTTTAATCTCGTTAAAAGTTTTCTTAATTGCAAGAGAAAAATTTTTTTGTATCCCTTTTTTATAATTCTACACTATAAAGTAAACTAAATTTATTTTTTCCTATAACTATATATTTTCTCGTCCATAAATATGAGCACCCAATTCCCAGAAGGGCACCGGCTGCCACATCTTCAATATAATGTTTCTCAGCATAAACTCTACTGAATCCCACAAATAAAGCAGCCAGGTAGGCAAAAATACCATAGTTCCATCCATATCTTTTTTGTATAAAGGCGGCTGCCTGAAAAGAAACAGAGGTGTGGGCTGAGGGAAAAGACCAGGGACCCCCATGAGGTCTTTTTTTATTTATAGAAATTTTTAAGGCTAAGGTACTGGTTACAGTTAAAAAAAAAGACTGGATAAATTGTTCTTCTCCGGCCTTATCCTGGGTAAGATAAGAGTAGATAAATGCACTTGCCGGTAATAAAATTTGTAATCCGTCTCCTGCAGGTTCTATAATCATTTTTGAGGGAGAATTCTGAGCATACCCATTGTGATAAGAGTAATTAAAAGCAAAAATAAATATCAAAAACAAAATAAATTTATTTGAAAATAGGGTCATATCAAGGTAATTTTTTGTTAACCATATTATCAACTTTATTATTGAGAAAAGCAAGCCTCTTTTCAATTAAACTACTTTCTTTCAGAAGCATATTTTTATCAGTAGATGATGATAGTTGAATAGGATCCCCCCACATTATAATTGCTTTAGAAAAGGGAAGGGGAAGTAAATATTTATCCCAAGCCTTTAAGGTTAGGGAGGGCCAGGCGGAAAAGGTTACCGGTACAATTAGGGCATTCATTTTTTTTGCCAGAAATAATGCCCCGGGTTTAACTTTATGTAAAGGTCCGGTAGGTCCATCAACTGCAATAGCCATATTGACACCTTTACGCATTAATTTAACCGATCCCATTAAGGCTTTGATAGGTGATTTCGAACTTGATCCTTGAGTTATTTTAAATCCCATTCTACTGAGTATATCTGCTTGTAATCTGCCATCCTGACTGGTTGAGGTGATAACTCCTGCGTGCATTGCACCTAAATGAGTGGTGAAAAGAAATTGCCTACCGTGCCATAATACATAGACAAGTTGTTTACCTTTATAAAGGCAGTTATCAATTGTTGATTTATTGATGATTTTTATCCGAAGTGAATTGGTGAGAAGATTTATTGCCGCCCATCCAAAAGGAGGTAAAAATTTTTTATATAACCAGTTATTAAAATTCATTTATGGAAACCATTAATTACTATATAAATTTAATATATTAAAATTAACTATTAAAAACAAAAGAAAAAAATATAATTTATTATTTTATAATTCTCAAAAAATATAAAATTAGAAGCATTCAAATTCCACTTGACTTTTATTATATAATTTCTTAATATAAACGAAATAAAATTAGAGATTTTTTTAGGAGGATAAATAATGTTAAAGGGTTTTAAAACCCAACTTTTTATACATATATTTTTTTTATTATTTCTCATAACTGTACCGCTTAATGCCGGTTGGCTGGAAATTAAATTTTTACATAATAACAAAACCTATTTAAATAATAATACAATTAATATTAATATTAAAACTCGTGAGTTAATTGCCCTTCAATTTATTGTACATTATACTAATGCCTCAGCCATTGATGACTATATTTGCTGGATTGAGGATGGCTATTATGGAAACAACTGGTATAAATATCGGTTTCCATCCTATGCTCACAAATGGGAAGATAAAGAGATAACATTATCCCCTTTAAAGAAAACTGTTTTAGAAAATATAGTATATATTCAACCTACTCAGACTTCCCGGGATACAGTGATGATATGGTATGGGGAGAGAGCCAATGGTGTGACTATTTCTAAAAGATGGCAGAGACTGATAATTGATGTAAGTCCAACTGAGGTCGATTATCCTGAAATTGAAATAGAGCCTGAATTTACTCCGGGACTTTCAAATACAATTACTTGGTATCCGATCAAAGGTTCTATGGTTCAGGATGTATATTATTTTGATGATGCTGATCCTTTTAATTTAAAAAAAGCAGCTCAAGGTCTCTATAAAAACAATATCCAGAACACACCCAGAAACACAGTTTTTGAAAACCTGTTGAATGGACATAAGTATGGTTATTTTGCTCGTTCCGAGATTATCACTGAGAGCGACACTTTATATATGTGTTCTGCTTTTACCTATTCAGTACAGGATAATACGCCTCCGGCGAGAGTGACTGTTATTCATGCTGATCCAGGGGATAATTCCATTAAGCTCACCTGGCAAAAAGTCGGAGATGACATTAGCGAGGTTGAAAAATATATAATATTTAGAAAAATGGGAACAGAAGTGGAAAGTCCGGTTGATACGGTTCTTTCCGAATGGCCCCAAACTGATATTATGAGTTGGATTGATCTATCCTTTGAGAAAGGAAAATATATTTACTATCGGGTCAGAGGTGTGGATAGAGTAGGAAACATGGGACAGGGAGTAAAATCAAACAGTGTTTTTGTAGCCGGAGAGCAGGATAATCAAGAAGGTTCGGGTGATGGTCAGGATAATTCAGGTTCCCCTGAATTATCTTATTCCTACACGAGAGGTCCGGTGGATACCTTATGGATAGAACTTAGTTTGGAAGATACAGTCCAGGCTTTGCGGTTTGAGTCAGTGAGAGACAGTATACAATATTTTGATTCTAAACCGATTTTGCCCATGCGGTATTTTGATAGCGGCTGGATAGATCCTGAGGTGCTTAGGAATCAAGGATGGGTGAGTGAGAACAATACGGATAAGGTTTTTTTTGTATTTGATTATACCGATACCCAGAATGCTTTTATGGATAATCAGGGAATATTTCATCCTAATAGCGAAAGTGAACATATTGATGCCAATTTTGTTAATGATCATACCTATATAAGACGCATACAGCATAAATTTAATATTACTCAAAATACAGTGTGGCTTGAAGACAAAAAGCCAGATTGCTTTCCTCCCAATGATATTCGTAATTTAATTGGGGAATTAATACTGGAAGATCCTTCTTCTTCAAATTCCGATTGGTATGTGAAATTACATTGGCAACCGGCTCAGGATAAGGTCAGCGGAGTGAAAAGGTATCATCTCTACAGAAGAATTGAAGGAATGGATCAGCAATTTATTAAACAAGCAACAGTAACGTCTCCTGAGTTTATTGATACTGTACATGTTTTTTCCAGTGGTGCAATATTTAATCCTCTTATTACCTACAAGGTTTCCTCCGAGGATTACGTGGGCAATATCAGGGAGATAGAATTCAGTGATTGGAAGTTTCAGGAAAGATCGTTACAGGGGCCGGAAATTATTTTTACTGATACCGGTTCTGATAAGGTGTTTCCAGTGGGAGAGGATACATTATTTACCCAAGAAGAATCAGTGAGTATAGGGATTAATAAATTTGATATCAGTGACGTACTTAAGTATGAAATAAATGTAAATAATACCATCACTGTAGTTAAAAATGAAAATAGAATTACAAATACTTTTTTCCTAAATCTCCCTGAAGATGAAATAGCCACTATAAAGATAAGGGCTGGTTATCTGGGTAATGTATTCAGTATGTGGTCAGATCCTTTGACTGTAATTAGAGATTTAAACCTGTCTCCGAAAAATTTTACCGCAGTAAATGATTCCAGTAATTGGTCTGGAGATATTACACTCAGCTGGGAAAGAGCCTCATTGGATGTTAAAAAATATGAAATATTCCGTAATCAGGAAAAAATTGGGAAATTGGTCTCCACCCGAAGAAATATTACCTGGAAAGACCTTTACGGAATAGATGAATTAAATGATGAACTGGGTGATACCTTGATTGTATATGAAGATTATACCTATAATGTACGGTCAATAAATATTTTCGGAGAGAAGAGTGACTTTACCTCACCTCAGATGACCTATTGCAACCGAGCTCCAGTAATTATTGCAGATGAAAAGAAATACGAAAATGATAATTATGTGATTAGAATATTCTGGAGAAGAGCCTTGCCTTCCAAGCTGCTGGAAGGAAATGTTAACTATAGAATGAATATTTATCAAGATTCTCTTACCAATCTGTTTAGAAAAATTGATATTATCAAGAATGTCAAGGCTGATACCATATATGAGGATTTTCAGGTACCTTCGGAACATAATTACATATTTAGGATAAAAGAAGTTCCAAATTATTTTCCTGAAAAACCCAGTGCCTGGTCCAGGCCCTACACAGTACCGGATTTTAAGCTTTTTGCTTCCTTGGAATCATTGGCTTTGCCCGGCAAAAGCATATTTTTGAATTGGAACAATTCGGATCTGATTGCGAAGTTTAAAATTGATTCATTTACAGTAACGCGTTCATCAAGTGAAGTGCAGGAAAAGAGGTGGACCTTTCCTTCAGATGTGGTTTCCCTGGTTGATTCTTCTAATATATTAATCCATGGAAATGTATATACCTATACTATTCAGGCCATCGATTCATTGGGCCAAATTTTGGATGAACGCGCGGTTACAGATACTTGTGACAGTGTGGCATTTATACCGGATATAGATCTGCAGAAAACTCCTCGATATTTTAATAAAAGGTATGTAAAAGTATTCTGGAACTGGATTGATGATGTGAATGGAAATGTAATTTATTCGGGAACCGAAGGGGCGGATTCGTTGGCCATTCAGCTGAGTATCAGTAATGATTTTCCGGAAATTTCTGGCCAGACTGTAACCACAGATTATTTTAAGGCTGATACAAGTCGCAGTAAAAATATTCAAATCCCAGAATTAACCAGCCGGAGAAATGAAACAGTATTTATCAGAATTACAGCCAAGGATAAATGGGGACATAATGCTATTACTTCCACTCCCTTCTGGTGGTCCAGTGATTTTTATCCCTTAAAAACTACCATATATGATACTGTATTTTCTCCGGAAGTAACTGATTTCAGGGTAAGATATAATGGCCCCTATAATCTGGCTTCTGATTCGATTATGGTTTACTGTACCTGGACAGGTTCCGGAGTTGAACAGGGAACAGTTGATACCAGCAGAACGATCATGTGGAATGCCAAATCATATTACATTGCAGGTAAATGGAATGATCAACAGGTGATGTTGGGTGAGATCCCGGTACAAAAGGATCAGGATATATATATTTTTGAAGCTCCCATGATTAATCGAGATTTTCTCTGGCGAATAAATGTGATTGACAGTGCTGGTAATGGTACCCGGGGTGAGTTTATAGATGCTGAAAATTTTATGGAAACACCACCTCCTCCCCTTACTATAGATTATAAATCCTGTATGGTTCCGCAAGTGGAAGCAGCTTACCCCATAGAATATTTTGTAGAAATTGCCCTGGATCCCTCTCATTTCTCTTTTGCCTACCGGAATGATTTTTTTGATCGTTTATTATGTCAAATAGGATGGACAGATAATGATACCTGTACCTGTACAAGTGGCTGGGGCTCTATCAAGGTAGACACTACCTGGTTCAGACTGAAAATAAGAGAAAAAAGAAGCGATGATTTGTGGGTTGAGAGTGCCTGGTCACCAGTGGTTACGTTTCCTTCTAGTTCCTCAGAAGCAAAAAGTTTAACTCAAATAGAAACAAGTGATAATACCATACAATCATTTTACCTGTATCCCAATAAACCCAATCCCTTTAATAATTCCACCATAGTACGATATGATATACCAGAACCATCTCAGGTAAACATCACTATTTATAATATGAAAGGATCACTGGTAAAACAATTTAAGAGAACCGGACTTACTCCAGGCAGTTATTTTATGGAATGGAATGGAACGGATATGAATAATATACAGGTTTCTTCCGGGATTTATATTTGTTTCCTTATGGTTAAAACCGAGCGTGGTAAGTGGTGGAATAATGAAATTAAAATGCTGCTTGTAAAATAGATTAGTGTTAAATATTCTTTGAGGTTCAGTAAATGAAAAAAAATATGACTGTTGTGTTACGTCTATATATATTCTTTTATTCCTTGACATTTATACCATTTTCTTTTGGGCAGATAAAAAGAATTCGGGCCTGGGATTTAGCGGAAAATATTAAACACCTTTCTGTTTTTGAAATGACAGAACTGGATACTATATTTCCTGCACCAGCCTTACTCCCGGAGCCCGGATACAGTCTGAATGGAATCAATACTATTAAATGGAATAATGACAGTATTCATACAGAATTGGAAAAATTAAAGATTTCTTTAATCGTATATGAAGTGCAAGCCCGGTTTAATCAAACCGAATTATGGGGATTTGTGGACGCTTCGGTAGATTCAGCCACCTTTATACATTTACCTGCCGGACTACCCATAGAATACCGGTTACGATATTTGGGTAGGGATTCCACAGGAGAATATGGTTTGAGTTACTGGTCTGAACCGGAAATATCTATTCAGGATTTAAATCCGCCTACCATTCATCAACTAGAGATTATTGATTTACAGCAGGGAGAGAATACTGCCTGGATAATTGGTAATGAAATATCCTATCATATAATTGCCACTGATTCCGTATTAGGGGTAGTGGAGAAGATTTGTATCAGGGAATTAAGTGGTTTTGTTGATAAGACCGATACCACCACCGTAGATCCACCTCTTACTTATTTAGATAGTGAGTTTAGCTACTCTCTATCTACCCCGGAACAAGAACCTCTCTCTTTACAATTTTGGGTAATTGATCGGGCGGGAAGGGAATCTTTGGAAAAAGAATTTACTTTATTTTGGATGACACCCAGTTCGAAAATATTTTGTTTTCCTAATCCCTTTAATCCCAAAGAAGGAGAAGTATCTGCCATAAAAATTGAAGATCAGAATGTGGAAGAAGTCAGAATTTACGATCTGTTCGGAAACTTGGTTAGGAAATTAAAAAGAACTTCGGGCAGTTATTTTTTTGAATGGGATGGACGGAATGGAAAAGACAAGCTGGTGGCAACCGGCGGTTATATCTGTGTGGTCCCGGGATCAAATGATTTATATTGCAAAATAGCAGTAGTTAGGTAATACTTATGATAAGAATAATATGTAAGCCAGTTTTGATCTTAGTAGTAATACTTTTTTGTTTTCAGTTTGCCTTCAGTCAGGAAGATGGAGGTCAACCAGGAACTTTTTTGCGTTATGGAATTGGCGGTCGGGCTCTGGGAATGGGCAGGTCATTTGTTTCTCTGGCCAATGATGCCAGTGGTGTTTTCTGGAATCCTGCCGGAATAATTGCCGCGGATAGAATGGAATTGACTTCCATGTATACCAATCTTTATTACGACAGCCGGTTTTCTCATATCGGATTCATTATACCCAGACCTAGGAAAGATTCAAACAATTTTTTTTGGGGTTCATCATCTTCTCTGGGATTTGGCTGGGTGGGTTTGGCCACAACCGGATATGAACAACGGGACACCAGAGGAGTGTATATCGGTGATTTTGGATTTGATGAAAATGCCTTTATGGGAGCTTGGGCTCGGGAAGAGGTGACAACCTGGGGTATATTTCAATATGGTTTTAACCTAAAATTGGTCAATCAAAATATTAGCGGACTGCAGTCGACATCCGAGGTTAGTTTTGATAATAGTATTAAACAGAAATGGTCCTACGGGGCGGATATTGGTATCATTTTTCAACCTATAAATACCCCCATTTTAGATGTTATTTCCCTGCGTTATCTGTTACCTTTACGTTTGGGTTTTACCGTACAGAATATTATCAGGCCTAAATGGAAAGATTCAAATGAGGAAAAAAATTATTTTCCCACAGTGATCCGCTATGGGCTAAGTTATAAATTTATTTTTAAAGATTGGCTTCCTTTTAACTGGTTCTCAATCCGTAAATTTTTTAAAGATTCCTATATACTGACTTCCCTTGACTTTGAACAGTATAAGGGATCCAGAGTTGGACAGTATTTAGGGCTGGAAGGATATTTTCCCTTATACAATAATGAGTATATACTTTATCCTAGAATTGGATTGAATAACCGCACCGAGAATTTATCTTTAGGATTAGGATTATCAATACCGTTTGCTCGTCAAATGTCATTCCGGGCAGATTATGCCTATTGCTATCATCCCACCCTGCCTGAAGACAGCCGTTTTTTTCTTACCTTTAAGATGGGGAATATTTTTAATTCGGGATATTTTTTCCAGAAATCAGAAGATGACGTGGAACTTTCTTCCCGGGAAAAGGATTTAATCCGGGTTATTTCCCAGTATCCTAATAACTATATTAATCAGACAATTGATCGATTGGTTGATATAGAAGAGGATAGCCTTGTACTTCGTCGTTATTTTTATCTCAGAGGCGGTATTGGTAAGGCAAATTTATTAGTAAGGGATGCACGTTACTATCTAAAACAAGGGAAAATAAAAAAGGCAAAACATGCTGCTGAAGAAGCTGTGAAAGAGTATACTCCCATTTATAATGAGGATTATCATTCCTTAAATTCAGAACAGTTGATTGAATATGCAGAAGTATTGATTATTTCTAATTTAGTAAGTGAAGCGATTGATGTTCTTAATACCATTGAAGATAAGAATTTGAAAACTTATTATTTGTTAGGAGTTTGATGAAAAATCTTTACACATTTATTCTTTAAGCAAAGAAATAAAACAAAAAGTGGATATTCCAATTAGCTTAGGAATAATTAGGAATATTACAGAGTGGTTGGAAAATAAAATTC
>CAZKMO010000061.1:0-18678 GCA_964554015.1 uncultured bacterium | reverse complement strand
AACACCCTGACCGGATTCTGAACCAGTTCTATTTTTTTCTTCTTATCTTTTTTATATAAACTACTAACAGAAATCCAAACAGAAATAGAATCACCATTCTCTGCAGCCAGGTTTTAAGCCAGTCAACTTCTGCCTGAGGGTGGGGAATAGATTCACCGTTAAACCTGAATATCGGATTGAAATAGAGAGTGCAGGAATCAGTATGGGCAACTGTACGTATATAGGTATCTGAGGGGAGAAGTTTTAGCGAGGCGGAATCAGTATTTTCTCTTTCATCCCTGATTTCTCCTTTCTGTCCGATGAAAATGATTTTATTTACCGGTTCCCTAAATTGTATAGTCAGATGAGTGGTATTAACGGTAAAGCGCTGCAGCTGATTGTCCATAAAACCATGCTTTCCAGTAACACCGATGGTATGACCTGCTTTCATAGCCGCAAGTATGGCAGTTTTTGATTTCAGGGGAGAATTTATCATGGTCCAGCAAACGCCCGTACTTTTGCTTTTTTTGGTGTTGTGAGTATCATCATCACCTAATATCCAACCGACTCTGCCGGAGGAAAGAGCCGCATCCCAGATTGGTATGGATTTCTTGTAGTGGTTCAGCACTTCCACAAAATCATACCCAGTTAAATATTTCATATCTTTTTGAGAGAACCCGTGGTAATACCGGGGATGAGCAATGGCAAGTACTTCACTTGATCTTTTCATAATATTGATCATGTGCTGTTTGTGGTTAAGATTCTGCCAGAGTACATAATCCCGCCAGTCAACTTTTTCTGTATTCAGGGCAAGATGGTGGCGTTTTTTTATATTATAACCGTGTTCATACACCCGGAAATCGATTAATTCCGTTGTATCCAGAGGAGTTATCCGCATATAGTTGGATATTCCGATAAGGTCATAACCCAGTTTTTTGTAGTGTTCTATCAGTTCTTCTTGGGTATCCTTGGCATCGGTAAATCCCAGCCAGGAAATGGTGTGGGCATGAAAGTTCGCTTTATACCAATTAGGAGAAAGGTCGGCATAGGGATTATACCAGTACTTTCCTGAGAAAGGTTCCGTGGGAGGAAAAGTAAAAATAGGGCAGAGGGCATATTGTATGGCTACCAGTGAAACAATGAGAAGAAAAAAGATAACAACTGTTTTCCCCATGATTTTTATCAATTTTAGCATGTTAATACCTCATTACTTCTGAGTAGAATAGGGAAGAGGGTAGGGTTTAAGCAGGTTATAGCAGCGTTGAAAGTAGAACCATTTGGACAATATTCCTCCTCTTTCCACGGTGATGGAATCAGGTGAGGAGAAGGATTTAAAATATTCCTTATATTTTTCCTGGGGGTTGATTTTATAGCGGTTGGTATAGATGCAAATACCTTCTCTTCCTGTCATATTCTTTTCTTGATCCCAGATACCATACCCCCGGGAATCTTTTTTATTAAAACAGAGAACGTGGTATTTTCCCTTCCCAGCAAATTCCACTTCACCGCTTAAAAACCATTTAGGGGTAAAAAGAAATACCTTTTCCGGATCACTATCATTTTTTTCCAGATAATCACTGACAACCTGCCAGCCCTGCTGATCAAGAGTGGCATCCTTATAAAATTCCTTTTTGCTGATTATCCCTTTTTCAGCTAATTTTTCCAGATGAAGAATACCATACCGGGTATGCAGAAAGGCAATAGTGAGCAGCACTATAATAAGAATGATAGATATTTGGACAGTGATCCTGGTAAATTTTGAAGATTGGAATTTTTCCTGGATAAACTGTCCCAGGGGAATACAAAGGATAATATACCCGGGCAGGGTCCAGTGGGGAAGAATGGGTCTGAATAGCGATATCAGATTAATAATGATAACCGGAACAGATCCGAATATAAAATAGAAATAATATTCCGAATTTTTTTTAATCAGCCCTTTCTTAAAAGTCAGCCAGATGATATATATCAGGGGCAAAAAAATCATGGGAGTGAGATAACCTGCCTGTCCTCCTATTGCTTCCAGAAAGGTGTCAATAGAAAGTGAAGTACTTACTGCTCTGGATCCCTGAAAAGTAAAGGAAATGAAATCATGCTGAATATTCCAGATCACCACCGGAAGAAAAATTGTAAATGCGGATATTCCGTAGGCATAAGGATGAACACTAAGGAATTTTTTGGGATTTTTAGTTAAAAGATATACTATTAAGGAGAATCCCAGAAACACTCCCAGATATTTGGAAAGCAGGGTGAATCCGGTCAGGATTCCGGCAATTATCCAGAGCAGGAGCCGGTCATCTTTTTGTATAATAATTTTCTGGATTATAATTAATGTGGTTATCCCAAAAAAGGAGAGACCAGCATCAGGAAGGATCATGGTGCCGGCTCCCAGAAAAAAAAGAGGAGTTATATTCAACAAACCATAGGCAATGACAGCTTGGGACTGGGAAAGAAAATTTCTACTTAACCGGTAAAAAAGAAGTCCGGCAGCAGTAAAAAGAACCACTGCTCCTAAGCGGATGGTGAAAGGGGAGACGATTCCGGTAAGATAAGGCACAAATCCAGCCAGGAATCCCACTAAAGGAGGGTGGTCAAAATAGCTGAGAGCAGGGTGAATAGAGTATACGTAATAGTAGGCTTCATCATATCCGGGGCCGATTCCAACAGCAATCAGTAGACGAATAAACAGAGAGACGAGAAGTATGATTTTTACTTTTAGGGGAAGTATTAAACGCTTTTTACCATAGGTCCAGATAGAATTAAGGATATAATTTGAAATCATTCCACATCCTATTCCGATCAGATTAGCCAGAAGATAGGGCATACCTATCCATTCTTTGAATAAAAGCAGAATAGTAATATTGACAGCTATGGAACTGAAGGCGGTTGAGGTGTTGTAGCGCAAGAAACGATGAAAAAATTGACCTTCCCGCTGGTCTTTCCAGGTCCAGTTATCATTGAGTAAAAAGTTAGTAAAAATGGAAATTTCGATGGAAATAAGAGAGCAAAGGTAAAAGGGAAGCAGGGCATTTTCCACCAGAATCCAGAGTAATCCGTTATTTACGATTACCCCGGAGAAACCAACCGTAGCAAATTTCAGGAATCTGAGGCGGTTGGATTTATCTCTTAAATATGATTTAATATCATTTAACATCTAATTACCGGATTAGCATAAACAATAGGATAAAATAATTTCACCCAAAGTCACAAAGTCTCTTAAAAAAATTATATTTTTCAAGTAAAATTATTTTACCGCGAAGAACACGAAGTTCACGAAGATTTAAGTTTTACTTTATCTCTCTAATTTTGACAGGATTAATGGGATTAAAATAATTAACAGGATTAATATGTGCTTTTGCACTGGAATAATGGAATACTGCTGAACTTTTTTTTCATCTTCCATCATTCCATTCGGTATATTTTAATTATATTTCTATTCTCTTCGTGATCTTCGTGGTTTATAAATATTTTATATCAAATTACTTTAATCAAGTTTTATGACAGAAATTTTATAAGCCCAACTTCTTTTTTATGTCTTTAGGAAGAGCGTGTTTATTGACCATAATGGCAGTAGTGCTCAGTTCAACAAATGGCTTTGACATATAGAGATAACCCTGGTATTTGCCCTTGGTTCCCCAGGAATTCTTGGTATAGAAGTAAGTATTACCTTCTTGATCGTGAGCAAGTCCGACAATATGCATACCATGATCATCGGTAACCTGAAACTTATTGAATTGTTTCTGCCGTAATTTCGCGGTTATTTGTTTTTCTTCCACCGGTTCCTCAACCTCGGCTTCAATTTCATCTAAACTTTTATCTTCCCATTTTTCATCTTGGGGAACAATGGCATACCCCTTATCCCGGGCGGAAAAATGTTTATTGCTGATATCACCCCCAAAGACCACGGTATGCCCCTGTTGTAAGGAATACTCAATAATGGCAGACAGATCCTCGACTTTTACATTGTAGTATTCATCATTGAAGGCCCAGTTATCCGGAAGTTTGAGTAAAACCTGTTCATAAAGGGGAAGATGGGTGAAAGAGGTTATTTCAATGTAATCATCAGGATTAAGGTCCAGATAATTTGATAAAAATGTTTGAGGGGTATATTGTTTTTCCTGGAAGGTAAAGGTTTGAGGCGGAATTCCCAAGTAGACATCAGCAGCGGCATTAAAGGCGTCTTTCCAAACCGGGGTTGGTTTGCCTGCTTTCAGTACTGCGTCAAGCATGGCATGCAAGACATTGGCTATTTCACTGTGGTTATGGTCATCTTCATCAATATTTTCTCCTGGATATACAACCTCTGGTACACAGCCGTGCAGTGTCATTTGATCCATTACATCATGGCTGGCTCCGCCCTGGGCAAAATTAATTTTTCCATGAAAACGGATATAATTATCCGCTTTATCAGAATAGGCATGACGCACTATAAACATTTCAGAAAGATCAACCGTATCTTTTTCATGTTCACTCATGAATTCGGATTCCAGCAGGGATAAGGTGGCAAAACACCAGCAGGTTCCGGTTCTCCCCTGGCTTTGGGGTGCGGTATGGGGGAGGACAAGATCGTTGGTAAACTGGTAAACTTCCTTTACTTCCTCTTCCTCTTTTTTCTCTTCCTGAGCAGTTAACAGAGAAGAAAATAAAATAAGGGCCAACAGAGAAATAATGAAAATAGATTTATTTTTCATGATTACCTCCAGAATTATAAATGGATACTTAATTTGCCGTTTTAATGTACAAAATATTGCAGGATTAATCAATTAATTATTCCTTGAATCCAGTTTATGCAGGGCAAAGGCATAGGCCCCCACAGAAGTGGCTTTATTGGTACCCAGAACCGAAAGTCCAATTCCAATTCTTTTCAGAGGATCATAAGTAATTTGTTTTGCGGTTCCGGGTATAGTGATGGTCTTCACCTTTCCTTTTAGAAAGAATTCCTTCTGCTTCTCATCTTCCAGATTGAAAGCTTTCATTTCCAGTCTGTCTATGGCTTCACCATTCAAGGTTTCAATGGTTCCATTCATTTCTTTTACTATAGCGGGAAGAATAAATGTATGAGCACCGATTAATCCGCCTCCTATAACAATCAGGCTATCCAGCAGAGTTACGGCGTTAGCCAAGGCATCACCTACAATTTCTCCTAATTCCTGGAAAGCAGCCACTGCAGCTGATTGATTTCCTTTTTTTTTGCCGGTAGCAATAGCATATATTTCTTTGGGTTCCGGATATTTGGCAGTATCAAGTTCAGCTTTATGGGCATAGATCCGTCTTATCGCTCTTATACTGACTCCCTCTTCCGCATATGATTGAGGATATTTTTTATTACGCATAATCCATATTTCGGAAGCTGCTGCATTGTCACCTATATATAGTTCCCCATTTATCACCAATCCTCCTCCGAAACCTGTTCCTAAGGTTACGCCAAAAAGATTTTTATATTGCTTGGGAGAACCGGCATCAGCTAATAATTTATTTACTTTGGGTAGAAATCCAGTCACTGCTTCCCCATAGACGAACAAATCACCGTCATTGTTGATAAATACAGGAATTTTGAACTGATCTTCCAGCATGGGCCCCAGGGCAACTCCTCCCCGGAAACAGGGAAGATTGGGCAGGTTTCCGATAATACCTTTAGGATAATCCGCCGGTCCCGGAAAGGCGAAACTGATAGCTGAAGGTTTTTTTTCAATACTATTACTACTTTGTTGGAAGCCCTGAGAAATTGAGATAAGACATTTATTCAGATCAAATGGAGATGCAGGTAAAACTATCGGAGCAATAATCTCCTTGCCTCCCTGTATAGCCGAGAAGACAAAATTTGTTCCTCCGGCATCCAGAGTGAGTACGATCCGTTTGTCATTTTTTAGGTCCATGTCCTTCTCCTCATTTCTTCAGATTAGTATGAAAAATTAATAAATTTATAAGTTTACTATTCCCTGTGATAGCAAAGGATAAAGTAAAAAGGATAAAGGAAAAAATTGGACTTGCACTATTTCCTATTCATTTTTATTTTTTATCTTTTTTTACTTCTCTTTTCCATATTTCTTTTATCATTTTCCCTTTATTTTTATCTTTTATCCTTTATCTTTATATTATATTTCTCCTCATTATTTTCCCTAATACGGATTTATGATCCGACATTTATATAACTTTTATTCTTTAGATTATACACTGCAGCACCGGTTACATACAGAATACATCCCAAAGGTACTAAAAAGGAGAGGGATAGATTGATTTCAGCAACCATACCAGTCAGGGGAGGTATGACGGCACCGCCTACTATGGCTGTAACCATTAATCCTGAAATTTCATTGGTTTTTTCCGGCAGGGTATCAATACTGATGGAGAAGATCAAGGGAAAAACATTGGCAAATCCAATGCCCATAAGAAACACCGAAATCCAGGCAATGGTTAAATTAGGAATAAAGATAACACCCAGCCCTATCAAGGAAAGCAGGCAGGTAAGCAACAGAAATATTTTTGGTTTCATCCAGTTTAAGATCACACTGCCCAAGAAACGACCCAGGGTCAGAGAAATAAAGAATACTCCTACTCCTAACATTCCGGTTTTGGTTAGGTCGATATGGTATTTTTTACTGAAGAAAATAGCAATCTTGGATGATAGGGAAACTTCTGCACCTACATAGAGGAAAATACCTATGACCATAATTAGTATGTAGGTATTAGCTAAAGCTTGGAAACTGGAGGTAAAGCTGGTGGGTTTCTGAAGCTTTTCCTGTTTTTCTTTCACTTTCAGGAAGGATACTGCTAGTATAGTTACCAAGATTATTATAGCATAAAGGGGGAAGAGAATCCTCCATTCTACCGGTTTTGCCACCCCTTCCGGATCAAAGCTGAAATAATCAGAGGCCAGTTTTCCGGCTGCCAAAGCGGGAATCAAAGATGCGGAAAGAGAACCTATGGATTTAATGAATTGACCGAAGGAGAGATTTCGAGAATATTTTCCTTCCTGGGAAACATCCCGCATAATAGGATTTCCGGCAACCTGGAGCATAGTAGCACCCGCTCCCATAATGAAGACAGCAGTAAGAAGCAAGGAGAAGGAAAGTCCTATAACCGGGATCATAACTCCTGCTATACATACTACCAGACCCAGGAGGATGACATTTTTCTTGCCGATTTTATACTGTACAATTCCCATGGGAATAGATAAAAGACCAAACATAATAAATCCGGCACCGGCTACCAGAGAAGCGGCAGTATGGGAAACATTAAATGCCTCGGTTGCCAGATTTACCAGAGGCCCGGCAGCGTCTCCAAATCCCATACATAAAAAGGCAAGGAATATAGGTAAGGTTTTGATTTTTATCATTATCTCCTTTATTATTTTTAAGGGAGTGGTATCGGAAGTTTTTGATATTAATTTTTACACTCGTTTTTACTGTATATTTATTTGAAATGGAATAGGGAAAAAGGGAAAAGGAAAAGGGAAAACGGAAATACATAAAAAGCTCAGATCGTATGTTATATAATAAAGAGTGTTTATGTTTATCCCTTCTCCATCCTCCATATTCCGTTGTCTGCAGTGTATTTTATGTTCTATTGTATAGATAATTTTATAGTACATTGAACTAGAAGTAATCACTAACTAAGACAGTTTAAATAATTGAGTTTTAAAAATCAAATAATTTTTTTACTCTGTATTTAGCTAATAAAGACTATTCTTAACAAAGAAGGCAGGTTGCTTCTTGTCGAATAATTTAATAAATTATAAAGATAAAATTGATAGCATGTATGTAAACAAATATTTTTTAACCTTAAGATTTCATTATTCAGAATGAGTAAAATGATTTTAATTAATTCATATTCTTTAGGCAGTTGGGAAAGGATTCCAGCTGATTAGAAATGAGAAATACAAACAAATTATTTTTGATTCATTATGTGAGAAGGAAGTGATAAGTTTATCTCAAAGGTAAGAAAAGGAGTATTGGCAATGATTTTGAAATATGGAAGTGATCCTGTTCATTTCAAAAGAATGAGTACGGAAGAAGTAAGAGAAAATTTTTTACTGCAATCTTTGTTTGTTCCGGAACAATGCCGGCTTTATTATTCCGATTTGGATCGTGCCCTTATCGGAGGCTTGGTTCCCACAGTAAAATCTCTGTCTTTACCGGCCGGTAAAGAGATTGCCGCGGATTATTTTTGTCAACAGCGGGAACTGGGTGTATTGAATGTGGGAGCTAAAGGGAGCATAAAGATTGAGGAAAAATCCTATACACTTGACTACCTGGATGGGATGTATATCGGTCGGGAAAATAAAAATATCCAGTTTACCAGTGACAAGGCAGATAAACCAGCCCAGTTTTATCTCTTAAGTTATCCTGCCCATAAAGCCTACCCGGTAGAACTAATCCATAGAAAAGATACGGAAACATCTCAATTGGGCTCTAAAAATGAGAGTAACGAAAGGGTGCTTCATAAATATATTCATCCCCGGGGAGTGCAGAGTTGTCAACTGGTCATGGGAGTGACGGAACTTACCCAAGGGAGTGTATGGAATACCATGCCGGTTCATACGCATGCCCGCAGAATGGAAGTGTACATGTATTTCGATCTGACAGAAGAGGCGGTTGTTTTTCATTTAATGGGTGAGCCGGGGGAGACCAGACATATAGTAGTCAGAAATCAGGAGGCGGTTTTATCACCCAGCTGGTCAATCCATTCGGGTTGCGGAACATCCAGTTACAGCTTTATTTGGGGAATGGGAGGAGAAAATCAGGAATTTGATGATATGGATTCAGTTGCCATGAAAGATCTGGCCTGAGTTACATTTACCAGGTTTTACTATCCCAAAACCGGAGGATAAAATGAGACAGAAAAAATATAATTTTTGTTTTTTGATCAGTTTGATTTTATTAGTTCATGGATATGCTCAAAGTCAAATTAATCTAAAGGTATGTAATCCTCATTCTTATGCTTTATATGATTATCCCGTAAAGATTTCTTTATCAGAAATGGGAGATAGCCTTGCTGAAGGAAAGGATTATCGGATCACGGATAAAATTACAGGAAAGGATTTCCTCCTGCAGCGGATGCCTGATCAGTCCTCTGAGCAGAAAGGATTTATTTTGTTCCAGGATAGTTATGATAAAAATGAGATTAAAGAGTATACTCTCACTGTAGATGATAAACCTATAGATAAGCATCACTCCCAAGTATACTGCCGTTTTGTACCGGAGCGAATGGATGATTTTGCCTGGGAAAATGACCGTATTGCCTTCAGAATGTACGGGCCGGCCTTGGAGGGAGAACTGGTCAGCAGTGGGATTGATGTCTGGCTTAAAAAAACATCCCAGCTGGTTATTGATAACTGGTATGCCCGGGGAGACTATCATGAGGACCACGGTCAGGGACTCGATTGTTATTCTGTGGGTTCCTCTTTGGGCTGCGGCGGTACAGCAGTGTGGCAGGGGAATCGTCTTTATAGTTCCAGAAATTTTACTTCCTGGAAGATAGGGGAGAACGGACCCTTACGTTTGAGGTTTGAGTTGTCCTACCATCCCTGGGAAGTAAATGGATTTCAAATTAGTGAGAATAAGGAGATTTCCCTGCTGGCAGGGCAGAATTTCAATAAAATACAAAGTCATTTCCAAATACAGGGAAAGGAACAAGAAGTTACTCTAGCCATCGGAATTAAAATTCATGAAGAACTGAATTCACATAGTCAAGGGAATGAGAAGGAAGGATGGATTAGTGTATGGGAGGAAACTCCGAAAAATGGAGCTTACGGCTGTGCGGTACTAATTGATCCGGTTAAAATCAACCGCATCATAGAAGCGGAAGGACATATTTTAATTTTATCCGATATCGGGAACAATGATATCTTAACCTATTATACCGGTGCCGGCTGGGATCAAAGTGGATTTTTCCCATCCGAAGGTGACTGGATTGATTATATCCGGCAGATGATTAGACAGATTCATACCTCGGCGAAAGTAAGCTATCCATAATCATCTGCGGGAAAAGAGTCACCTCTCTAATCATTCAGACTGATTATGTTTAGGTGTCAGATTATTTTGGGGAAAAAGAATAATGGAAATGATCTATAACATTGTATTTTACCTGTAACCAAAGGAGGCAGGATGGTTTTGGATCAATTTAATTTGGAAGGGAAAACAGCTATTGTAACCGGATCGGCCACCGGATTGGGAAGAGCAGTAGCAACAGGATTGGCTGAGGCCGGAGCTGATATTGCCGGGGTATACCATACTCATGATCCGGAAAAGGTGAAAAATGCTGTTCAAAAGACGGGAAGAATGTTTACTTGTATCCAGGCTGATCTTACCCGATTTGATGCAATTCCGATGATTGTAAACCAAGCATTGGATGTATACGGCCATATTGATATTCTGGTGAATAATGCGGGAATTATCAGACGGTCGCCGGTACTGGAGTTTTCGGAGAAGGATTGGGATGAGGTTATACAGGTAAATCAGAAAGCATTGTTCTTCCTGACCCAAGCAGTAGGGAAAACCATGGTGGAGAGGGAAATAAGAGGGAAGATTATCAATATTGCCTCCATGCTGTCTTTCCAGGGAGGTATCAAGGTAGCTTCCTATACTGCTTCCAAACATGCAGTTATGGGAATCACCCGTATCATGGCCAATGAACTTGCCCCCCGGGGCATCAATGTCAATGCCATTGCCCCTGGATACATGGAGACGGAAAATACCCGTCCTCTTCGGGAAGATCCCCAAAGAAATAAGGCTATTTTGGAGAGGATACCCGAGGGCAGGTGGGGAAAACCGGAGGATTTAAAAGGTACAGTTGTTTTTCTGGCTTCTCCGGCTTCTGATTATATCAATGGGTATACCATTGCGGTGGACGGCGGCTGGCTTGCCCGTTAACTATTTGGGGATTAGTACACAAATAAGCTTTAAAAATAATGTATTTAAATTAAAATCAATAAAGAAGAATGAGGTGAATAATGAAGCCAAATAAAAATAAGTCAGGGTCAGTTCAAAATATCAAATGGTTTAGGTGCTGTCCAATCGTATGTTTTCTTTTCTTTTTTAGGTTGGGAACGCTGGGCTTGAACGCACAACCTTCCGGTGGCCCTTATGGCCCCATGGGGAAATCCTATGCTTTACCAAAAGTTAACGGTACCATTTATTATGTTGCCCCTGAGGGAAAGGCTGAAAACCGGGGGGTAACCGTTGCCGAACCTACAACTCTGGAAAAAGCCATAGAGCTGGTAGTTACTGGAGATGCCATTGTTATGCGGGGAGGAGTATATCGTACTGGTAATCTTTTATTGAATCAGAAGATCACCATTCAGCCCTATAGAGATGAAAAGCCGGTTTTAAAAGGGACCTATGTAGCCACAGATTGGGAAGATTTGCATAACGGATTATGGAGAATTTCCTGGTCCAGGTTATTCCCTAATAAACCTGATAATTGGTGGTGGCGCAGCCGGCATGGGAAAACCACCCCTCTGCATCGGTTTAACAATGATATGGTATTTGTGGATGGCGAGTTTTTACAATCAGCAGGATGGGAGGGAGAAGTTGACCAGAATTCCTATTTTATCAACTATGAAACCGGAGAGGTTTTCATCGGAGTCGATCCCACGGACAGATTAGTTGAAATTACCGCTTTCAATGGTGCTATCAACAGAACCACTGAGAAATGCCATGGTAAAATTTCAGACGGAAAGGGCCCGGTGATTCGGGGAATAACTTTCACTCAGTATGCAAAACGAGCCATTTTTGTGGATGGAACCTTTCCCGAGGGTTTATCCGATGAAGCAAATCATGGGAAGGAAGTGATAGGTACAATTTTAGAGGATTGTGAAATTTCATACTGTTCACGGGTAGCGGCCAGACTCAGGGGAGACAGCCTGGTGTTGCGGCACTGTAAAATTAGCAATACCAGCACCGAAGGTATATATATTGAGAGTTCTTCCGATGTTCTTTTAGAAAAAAATATTTTCACCAAAAATAATATTGAAAGGATCACCGGGTACTATCCGGCAGCAGTGAAAATATTCAATCAATGTTACCGGGTCATCTGCCGGGATAATCTGGTCATAGATCTTCCCTATTCCAATGGAATCTGGTATGACGTAGGCAATGTGGATGGTGTATTTATTAATAATTGGGTACAGGATGTAGGTATTTACAGAGGATTTTCCAGCAACCGTTTCTGGCCCAGTAACAATGGATTTTTTTTTGAAATCTCCAAGGGAGCCATTTGTGCCGGAAATGTATTTGTGAATTGCGACCAGGGTATTTATATACTCAACAGTTCCAAGGTTCGTATATACCAGAATACTTTTGTAAACAGTACTGCTACCCTGGGCAGGACTCCCAGAAGCGCGGAAGGGGACCATTTTGGATGGCATCCCAGTACGGGTCCGGGTGTTGAGGAGCGGTACGGACATGTATTTGTCAATAATCTGCTGGTAGTGGAGGAGAATTACAGCCGACCCTTATTGGTTGCCTGGCAGACAGCTTCCTTATGTAAAAGACTTCCCAATCCACTTTTAAGTCAGCTGGATTATAATGTGTATGTTCGCAGTTCGGATAAAAAATCCAGATCATTGATTCAGTGGAGTCCGGTAAAAAATAAGGAATGTCAGTTAACCTTTGACTCTCTTAATGATCTGCGAAAACTGCATCCGGAATTTTCAGCTCACAGTCAGTATCTGGTTAATTATCAGGGACCCGTATTCCAGAGTTACAAACTGGGTCATTATCAGTTACTGCCGTCATTTCCTGGAGTAGCGGCAGGAATTCGGCTTCCGGAAGAAATTAGTGAGATACTAAAATATCCTGAAAAAGATTCCAATTTTGTGGGAGCTTTCCCGCCCTTGCCGTGATATTATGCGGTTTTATGTATTAAGAATATAGACAAATTTGGTTATCATAGCTGGTAGCGTTCTATTATCAGTTTATCTTTTATTTTAAGATAGTAAACCCCGGGTTGACTGAAGAAGCCCGGGGTTTTTGCCTAATAGTTAAGATTATTATATTATTGTATATTTAAATATTTACTGATATGCTTTAGGTAACAATCAGGATTTATAATCAATTTCTCTTTAGTTGGAGACAAAAGTGGTTATACTCGATGCTTCCAGAGAGGCGGTAAAACTGCCGTCAGATACTGCAATACTGTTTTCCTGGTTACAATTTTTAGTTTCTGTGGTTAGGTAAGGCGTAAAAGTTTCCGCATTACCATTCTGTAAAGTAAATATGTGTGCTATTGCCTTTGAGGAGATGTTTATGGCAACAATAACTATCTTTGAGGAGGCATTGTCTGTATAGGCAGTTATGGATATATCCTCTTGTTGAGAAGAATTACATTCAACCCGATAATACCCCGGACGTATGAATCTAGCAAACTGCGACATAACGTAACCCTTTTTTGTAACTTCTCCTTTGTCGGCATAAGTCCCATCAGCAATAGGACCATAATACCTGACTATGTACCACCATACATACGCGCTCATATTTGCATTCATACAATTGTTGATACTTTGGGCAGTCTGCATAGCGCCAGTCCAACCTATGTCAATACTAAGATCGGCTGGTGGGCTGCCGCTATTTATCAAATATTCAGTCATCCAAACTTCTTTCCCTTTTTCCTCGGCAAGAGGATAAGGCGTACGTCCGCCTCCATATATATGTCCACCCAAAATATCCAAATTTGCACAAGCGGCGGAGTCATTCAAGATGGGATCGGAAATTTTTCTTCTAAACCGATACGATTCCGGTGCAATTATTTTTGTACCGATTGTGGGTGCGTTTTCTTTGATAAATTTAACCATCTGGGCTGCATTCCAGTCACATGATTCATAGGAAACCCTTACATCCGGTTCATTTTGCACAGATATGGCATATAAGGGGGCACCATTATCCGACATGTAATCTACAAAAGATTTTAAATGGGCGGCGTAGTCATCATAATGGCTTATTTCTAGTTCACCGCCTACAATATTATTATTGGTTTTCAGGGCCGGTGGCGGCGACCAGGGAGAAGCGATAAGGGTTACCCCCAGGGCATAAGCTGCCTGGGCTGTGGCTAGATTAAGGCTGAATTCACTTTCTTGGTAAGGGACCCGAAGGCGGAGTAGGGAGAATCCAAGTTGCCCCTCTCCGGTTCCAAAAGCAGTGTTAATTTCTTCGGCAGTCATATCGGGACGCCAGGGCATTATGTTGGCTGCCCCGAAACCCCTGATGATCTGCCGGGTATCATTTAAATGAACAGTTACCTCCTTTGGTAAAATTGTATTAGGTTCGGTTATGGATGTGTTTTTTTGGGTACAAGCGCTTAGCAATAAAACCAATACTAAGGTAAATTTCACTAATGTAATTACTTTCTTCAGGAACATGATTAATCTCCTTGTTTTGTCTGTTCTTATATCTTTGATAGTTATTATAAGGTGTTTTCTATTTCTATTTAAAAGAACTCAACTGGTTTAGTCTACTTCAGTAATAAGAGTCTTTTTGTTTTCACGAAATTATGTGCCTTAAGTTGGTAGAAGTAAACCCCGCTTGCGAGTGCAGTACCGTCCAAAGAGGCAAGGTAATCCCCGGCAGGCCGGAAGCCCTGGAACAGGATTGCCACCTCTTCGCCTTGCAGATTAAAGACCTTCAAGGTGACATAAGCCCTTCGGGGAACCGAGTACATGATTTTGGTGGTTGCGTTGAAAGGATTGGGGTAGTTTTGCTGCAGTAGGAATGATTTAGGATTATCGGCCACCTTATCATTTCGGTCAACAGCAGTGGGTATTTCGGTCAGGGAAATGTTATCAAACACAATATCCGCAGTTGATAGTCCGATATCAAAGATGAGGCGGGAGGCATTATCAGTTGGTTCAGCCATAGTAAAGGAATAGGTATAGGTCTGCGGGGTCGGGGTGATGTTAAACATCTGTATGCCGCTGTAAAGGGTCCAGGGGTCGGAATTTAAACCGACGGCAGAGTATATTTGTTTATTAGCATCCGCGTAAGCATCAAAGGATACGGTATAGGACTTGTCCTTTTCAATCAATAAATTTTGCTGATTCAGTTGCACATGATATCCCTCACTACCTTTCTTGGTTATGGATATACAGCATTCACCATTTACAACCGTAAAAGTAGCTTCTGCTGATGCCTGCACATATAAATTCCAGCCGGATAGCCCCTGGGAGAAATCACCGTTTATCAATAAATTAGTACTTGCACTGGTTCCATTAATCATGGCATAACTGATGCCGTCATACCAGGTGCGGGCAATATCCCCAATCAAAGTATTGGAAGTTCCGTTTTCTATGGTTTCATCATCAACAAATACAGTTAAGGAGGAGTTAGAAGAGGTTGGAAAGCGACCCAGGTAAGCTTGATAGAGAAAAGTATTGCCTTCATCTGCGATAGTTAGGGAGGTAGTATGATCGCCTGCTTGTACCTGCTTGCAGGCCATTTGCCGGAATAACTGCAGGTGTTCTTCTGAAAGTCCTGCTTTGATTCTCCAGTCATGCTCGGGATTGGCCCAGAAGTTAACCCAGATATCATAGGTTCCAGCCTCTGGTATAGTCAATTCAGTTTTAAGCATAGGGGCGTCTTCGCCATCTATTTCACCAGAAGTAAAAAGGTTGTTTTCATTGGCAAAACCGCTACGTATATGCCATTTATCATTAGCCGGTCCCTGATTTGGGGAGGGACCGGTAAATACAAGTGGTGCACCCGAAGCCAGGGTAGTGTTGGTGGTAGTGGCATCCACATAGGTCATGAGTCTGGTGGTCTCATCAGTATCCTCAATAAGGCCAACCACAGCTGCGTCAAAGGGAGCAAAATAAGACCCCCGCAGCCAGAGCAGGGCAGTGTGGCTTTTATCCCAGGCAGGTATTAGGGGGCGAAGGTTATCCCTGACTGAATTCCAGGTAAGGGGAAACCACTGCCAGGTTGCACCGTGGTCATCTGTGATTCCTTTAAATATTTCATGAACTCCCAGGTCTGCATCATCCCGGGGATCAATAGGTGTTGAGATATAAATAATATGAGGATCATCTGGATGTAGTGCTCCTAAACCTGTATAGTCCTGTTCATACGGTAATAGTTTCAATCCCGCCTGACCCAAATAGGTATAGGACCACTCAGTTCCATTATAGCGGCAATAGATGAAAGCGTGATCGGGATCAGCAGAGGGAACCAAACTTCCCTCGTTATTATTGATCCGGGCAGAGATAAGTGCGGCAATAGTACCATCCTCATACCGCTGCACATCTATATTCCAGCATCGGTACATGGTCATTCCCTTAATTACCGTACCTGCGGCGAATACCGTGGTGAAATCATTCCCGTCAGGTATGAAATCGTTGTTCAGAATATTGTCATCTACCATGGTTCCCTCGGATGTATAACTTTTTCCGTTTTTGATATACCCATGATAAATGCTGGTATTATAATCACGGGGATGATATTCCGTGCAAATAAAATCTATGCGATCAACTCCATTTCCATTATACTTATAATAACCGTTATTATACCCAACGTCTGATCCTGTAGTTAGTTGACCGCCATAGGTCCAGGTATCCCCCATATCGGTTGAAACCATGAAATTGGGGCTTTTGTTGTTGGTTCTGGCAAAATTATAGGTTTTTCCTTCAGCAGATAAATGATAGAGATTCGAGTAACAGGTCTGAAAATTGGAACCGCCGGTTATCTCTTCATTCCAGTTGAATCTATGTTCCGGTCCCCAGGCGTTTCCATCGTAGATACGGTAATAGGAACTGGTATCATTGAAATGAGCGGCGTACATGGCAAGGTATTTTCCATCCGGACGTACCAGAAGTGCCGGTTCATTGTGGTCATCACAATAGAAAGCAATACCCCCGCCTTTTTTCAGTAAGTATTCCTGGGATGTCCTGGTATTCAAATCAAAAATAACCGCATTGATATCAGCATCAATGGGCCAGCCGCCCGGGCCGGAGGCACTGGCCACGGCAGCTAATATCAGGTTTTCCTTTACAGTGTCAACAACTGCCCGTTCATCCTGATACCAGCACCAAAAACCATTTTCCTTGAATTGAATCAAGTTCCCGTTTACTATATCCTGATGTTCCTGAGCCTGTATTCTAGAATGAGAAAAAATTGATATACATATTATTATATAAATTGCTTCCAAAAATATCTTTTTTACCATCACATTCTCCTTTAATATAATGTTTATAATAACTTTTTATTTGAGGAGTAAATTTTTTTAATGTTACCTGCAAGTATCGCTGGTTACATTACAATCCTCTTATAAAATTGTTATTTTCCCCTCCATTAGAGATATGTTTAGTTTAGAATATATAGACAGCTTCAGAAGTTAACATGCGTTTATAATAAAAGATAATCTTTATAAATACAATTTACAAATAAATTTAATCTACTTTTTAGTATTATCTTAGATGTAATTATTTTTATATAATATTACCAGCAGAGCTGTAAAAAATGTCTTATAATGTTTTAATTAAAAGATGATTTTAATTGTCCTGCAGAAAAAAAGGGGGTTTTGGATTTGGCTGAAAAAATCAAGGACTTGTCAGTCTTCGATTTGACTCAGACTGACAAGTCCTTAAGAGACAGCATATTGCGAATGGTAAGGGATGACATTTAGTCGATGTTAATCTTTTTTGGTCAACCTCAAGAATCTGATACATTTATTTTACTTTATAAGAATACATTTCTTCATGTCGGAAAAATGTGCTCCGCTACTTCCAGTCACTTCTATTTTGTAAAAGTAAACTCCGGTACTCAGGTTATCTGCATCCCATATAATCTCATGGTGTCCGGCAGGCTCAATTTTGTTTAATAAGGTTGTGATCTCCTTGCCCAGCATATTATATATTTTAATCTTTACCTGTCCTTGGACTGATAACTGATACCCTATTTTGGTTTCCATATTAAAAGGATTGGGATAATTATTATTAAGCTGGAATTCAACCGGAACTTGTGCAAAATCTTCAATGGACACAGGCTGGACACTTACGCTATCCAGATAGGTTCTCAACCAGACCAGGGCGGGTCTTTCCGTACCGTCCTGGTTAAGCAGATAGGCGCCCTGGTCATCTCTCCACAGCCCTCGTCTCCAACCCCAAAGGGTGATTCCCTCCACATCGGGATGTTCATATAATGTGGGGAAGATTCGCTGATAACTCTGCAGTTGTATGGCATCGGAAGGCCCGTCTATATCCAATTCAGTGATTTGAATGGGCAGACCGGTTGCAGCCAGAGCATCCAGATTATTTTTCATGGTAACCACAGGGGCAGTGGTAGTAAAGGCATGTCCTTGCTCACCTATGATATCAATCAAATCTTCTGCCTGAAGTAAATTTATAATCTCAAGATACTGAGAAGTATTATTGGAACTGTTAATAATGTTAAAATCGTTCAGCATTAATTTAGTTTCCGAAGGAAAAATCTCACGAGCCATGCGAAAGGCAGTAAGCACCCAGTCCCAGCCGGTTTCTCCATTTCCGCCTAAAGCATCTTTATAGTCGGCTCGTCCGCTGGTACCGTCAGGAGGGTTATGACCGGGTAAGGATTCATTCACAACTTCCAGATAATCAATATCATCATATCTTTCAGCAACGGCTTCAAACCATTCTCTTATTTCTTCCAGCTGTTCTTGCGGTTCCAGGGTGCTTATCCAGCCCGGCTGCTGAGCCCCCCACACCAGCACATGAAAGTGAAAAGGAAAGCCGTTATC
>CAZKMO010000060.1:0-18744 GCA_964554015.1 uncultured bacterium | reverse complement strand
TTTTAAAATATGCAAATCAGAGAGGGTATTTTCTGGTTGGGGTCATTCATCAAAAGTTAGAGCTATATGATTTTCAGATGAAAGGTTCCACCTTGGCCAGGAAATAAAAGTTTTAATAAAAGAAGGATTAACTATTTTCATGCTTTACTTAATGGTTATTACCTTATTCAGATTTAAATAAATATGTGATTAATAAAACTAATTTATTTTTAAAAAGCAAGGTAAAACAATTGATAAAAGTTAAAAATTTTTGTACATTACTTAGGAAAGAATGAAATGATGTTACCACCAGGAGGATGATATAATGTTTACCATTAACAAAGCTCATAGGTTAAAAATCGGGCTGGCTGAAATGCTTAAAGGGGGAGTAATCATGGATGTTACAACTCCTGAACAGGCCAAAATTGCTGAAGATGCGGGAGCAGTGGCAGTGATGGCTTTAGAACGAATACCGGCTGATATTCGTACTCAGGGTGGAGTTGCTAGAATGTCCAATCCTGGAATGATTAAAAAGATTATGGAATCTGTTTCTATTCCAGTAATGGCTAAGTGCAGAATTGGACATTTCGCTGAAGCTCAGGTATTAGAATCCTTAGGAGTGGATTTTATAGATGAAAGTGAAGTACTCACACCAGCAGATAATAAAAATCACGTTGATAAATGGACATTCAAAATTCCTTTTGTGTGCGGCTGTCGGGAACTGGGGGAGGCTTTGCGCCGGATATCTGAAGGGGCTGCCATGATTAGAACCAAAGGTGAGGCAGGCAGTGGAAATATAATAGAAGCAGTTCGACATATGCGTATGGTGCAGTCGGAAATAAAGAGAATTATAACTATAAGTGACGAAGAAGTAGGTACGGCTGCCAAAGAAATGGGGGTATCAGTTGAATTGGTAAAATATGTTAAGAAAAAAAAGAAGCTGCCGGTACCCAATTTTGCTGCCGGGGGTATTGCCACTCCAGCGGATGCATCTTTAATGATGCAGTTAGGAGCTGAATCTGTTTTTGTAGGCTCCGGAATTTTTAAATCCGAGGATCCGCCCCAAAGGGCAAAAGCAATTGTGATGGCAACCACCCATTATGATAATCCGGATATGGTGGCCAAAGCTTCGGAAGGACTTCTGGAAGCCATGCCCGGATTGGAAATTTCTCAGATTCCGGAAGAGGAAAGGATGCAGGAACGGGGCTGGTAAATGCGAATCAAGGTAGGCGTGCTTGGCGTTCAAGGTGATTTTTCCCTCCACTGTAAATCTTTGAAAAAAATCGGAGTAGAACCAGTTGTTGTCCGCTGGCCGCAAGAACTTGATATTTGTAAAGCACTGGTTATACCTGGAGGAGAATCCACTACCTTCTTAAATTTACTCAGAGAAACGGGATTGGTAAAAGCAATTATTGAATTTTCCCGTAATAAACCGGTAATGGGAACCTGTGCCGGTTTAATTACTCTTTCCCGGGAAGTGGTAAATGAAAAAAATATGGAAACTCTTAATCTTATTGATATGGTTGTGCAACGTAATGGATACGGACGGCAGAAAGAATCATTTATAGATACAGTAAAAATACCAATTTTCAAAGAAAAACCAGATTTTGAGGGTGTTTTCATTCGAGCACCCCGTATACTATCAATGGGAAAAGATACGGAAGCTTTGGGATTGTATAAAGATGAAACGGTTATGGTCAGAAATGAAAATATACTGGCCCTGACCTTCCATCCTGAGTTAACCAAAGATTTACGCATACATCGTTATTTTGTGGATACATTTATATCATAATTGTTTTATCCCACTGAAATTGAGATTGCGACTGCGCAAGATACTCTCCCACACATTAGAGTTAATGGTTATGCTAGACCTAAAAACGGTTATTTCTGGATTGCACCAAGACAAACCGCACCTCAGATGGGATTCAAAGCTTATGATTATGATGAAGATGGAATACTGGATGCAGGAGTAATAGCCATGACATATCTTGATAACTCATACTCTATGGGAACAGAGTTAAAGAGTAAATATGTCATTGGACCGATAAATCTTGATTCAATGAGGGCAAAGACTCGTTTCCATCAAAAAGAGAGACATCCAGACGGAGATAGCGTCCATGATACTCGTTTAATAAATATGACCCAACTCCTCCATCCTGAGCCATTTGCAATAAGGGTATAAATCCACCCTGGCAGGGTCAGCGACCCTGTCAGGGTGGTAGAATACAGCGATTCTTTGTGAATGCATTTATTTCTTGACTTTAAATCTAAAATAATTTATATTTTTATGTCATCTTCGGGGTTAGGTGAAATTCCTTACCGGTGGTGAAAGTCCACGAAGAAGTGTAACGATTTTTATACTTCTGAATCAGTGCAATTCTGATACCGACGGTTAAAGTCCGGATGGGAGAAGCTGACAAAAGAATTTTCTCTCTTGAAAAGGTTTTCATACCCCGAAGTAATTTATTCGGGGTTTTGTGTATGCATACTAAATTTATGAAAAAGGTGTTGCGGTTAGCTGAAAAGGGCAGTGGCAGGGTGAGCCCCAATCCTTTGGTTGGTGCTTTAGTAGTAAAAAATGGGAAAATACTATCCCAGGGATTTCATCATCATTTTGGCGGTCCTCATGCGGAAGCAGTGGCACTGAATAAACTTGATAGGTCTGCAACACGAGATTCCACTTTATATGTAAATCTAGAACCCTGTGTGCATCAGGGAAAAACTCCTCCCTGTGTTGACAAAATAATTGATTACGGAATAGGAAAAGTAGTTATTGGCATAGAGGATCCCAATCCTCTGGTAAAACATAAAGGAATTGAAAAGTTACAAACAGCAGGAATTAAGGTTGAACTGGGTATTAGAGAAAAAGAGTGCCGGGAAATTAATGAAGCATTTATAAAATCTGTTACTAAACACAAACCTTTTGTTACCTTGAAAATCGCTCAAACTCTGGATGGAAAAATTGCCCAATCCGGGGGAGAATCAAAATGGATTACCAGTGAAAAAGCCAGACAATCAGTGCATAGAATGAGGAAAGCAGCAGATTGTATTTTAGTGGGAGTGAACACAGTTATTAAGGATAATTGCAATCTTACGGTACGGATGGTCAGAGGAAACGGAGGAAAACGTATTATACTGGACAGTAAACTCCGCATTCCTTTACATGCAAAAGTATTAACTGATCTAGACAGAAAAAATACAATAGTTGTGACTACTACCAAAGCACCGGAAAAGAAGAAAGAAGAAATTAGGCAAAAAGGATCGACTGTATGGATTGTGGATGAAAACGAAGAAGGAAGAGTGAATATAGAAAAAGTATTGAAAAAAATTTTTAAGAATAGTATGATATCTGTATTAGTCGAAGGCGGTAAAGAAGTTTTCACCTCTTTTTTAAAGCAGGAAGAAGTGGATAAATTAGTGATATTTATTGCTCCCCGCATTTTTGGGAGCGGTATTGAAAGTTTCGGTCAGTTGGAAAAAACTCTATCTGCTGATAGTTTTACTGATATACAATGGCAGAAAATGGGTAAAGAAATTATTTTTAAAGGATGGCTGTAATGTTTACCGGTATTATTGAAGAGATGGGAACCATACAAAAGATAGAACCCACACTCTCGGGGAAGCGGTTTACCATTACTGCCGAAAAAGTGCTTTCAGATCTTTCGATAGAGGATTCTATTTCAGTGAGCGGTGTATGTTTAACCGTGATAGAATGTTATGCTGAGCGTTTTCAGGCAACAGCAGTGCAAGAGACCTTGCATACTTCTATTCTGGGTGAAATCAGCCCCGGTTTCCAGGTCAATCTGGAAAGAGCAATGAGTGGTAATTCCCGTTTTGGAGGGCATTTTGTTTATGGGCATGTGGATGGAATGGGAAGTATTGTTTCTATCTTAGATAGAGGTGAAAACAGGATCATTGAGATTGAGGTTCCTTCGGACTTACAAAAATATATGATAAAAAAGGGATCGGTTGCCCTGGATGGAATCAGTTTAACTATTGCCGATATTTCCAGTAATCGAATAGTAATCTCAATAATTCCTTATACCTTGCAGAATACCACTATTATTCATCAAAAAATAGGTAATAAGGTAAATATTGAAGTAGATGTAGTGGGAAAATATATTGAAAAATTTATCAATAGTAAAGATGATAATGATCGTAGAAATGAGAAATTATTAGAATTTTTACAATAAAAATTATGGGTTTTAAACAGGTAAATATGTAATAATTTTAGGATTAGTAAAGGTAAGAGTATGAAACGAAGGTATAAAATTCAACAGGCTGTAGAAGATTATAAAAAGGGGAAAATGCTCATTGTGGTGGACGATGAAGATCGCGAAAATGAAGGCGATTTAATAGTTGCTGCTGAACATATTACCCCGGAAAAAGTGAATTTCATGGCTAAACATGCCAGAGGATTAATCTGCGTGGCCTTAACTTCAGAAAGACTGGATAAACTTAATCTGCATCCTATGGTAAGGGAAAATACATCTAAATTGGGGACTTCATTTACAGTTTCGGTTGATGCCGCTGAAGGAGTATCAACCGGGATTTCAGCTTTTGATCGGGCTCATACCATTAAGGTGCTGGTTACTCCGGAATCCCAAGCCAAGGACTTAGTCCGCCCCGGGCATATATTCCCTCTTCGGGCTGAGAAAGGTGGCGTTTTAAGTCGGGCCGGTCATACCGAGGCCGCAGTTGATCTGGCTCGTCTGGCTGGCCTGCATAGTGCGGGAGTGCTTTGCGAAATCATGGACGAAGATGGAAGAATGGCCCGCATCCCTGCTTTGGAGAAATTTGCCCGGCGATTCGATCTTAAGATTCTAACCATACAGGATTTAATTGCTTATCGGGCCAAACATGATAAACTGGTGTACAAAGAAGTAACCACCTATTTACCTACTAAATGGGGAAAATTTAAACTGCATTTATATAAAAGTGATATTGATGAACATCATCATTTAGCTTTAGTTAAGGGTACAATTAATCCTAAAGAAAAGATCCTGGTTAGGGTGCATTCCGAATGTCTTACCGGAGACGTGTTTGGATCCAGACGTTGTGATTGCGGGGATCAATTACATAGTGCCTTAGAAAAGATTGAAAAGGAAGGTAAAGGTATATTTTTATATATGCGGCAGGAAGGACGCGGTATTGGCTTGGATAATAAAATCAAAGCCTATAAATTGCAGGACGAGGGGAGAGATACAGTGGAAGCGAATGAAGAGTTGGGATTTGCTCCTGATTTGAGAGATTACGGTGTGGGGGCTCAGATTCTATATGATCTGGGAGCCAGAAAAATAGCTCTTCTTACCAATAATCCCAAGAAAGTAGTGGGTTTGGAAGGATATGGCCTTACTATTGTGGAACGAATACCCCTGGTGGTTGAGCCAACCCAGGAAAATGCTTTTTATCTGCAAACCAAACGTGATAAATTAGGGCATTTAATTTCAAAGGACTGGATAGTTAAAAAATAATGTAATAACAATTATATCAATGACAACCTAATATATGGGAGGAATTATGTCAAAAATAATCGAAGGTCAGCTTAATGCCAAGGGCAAGAAATTTGGAATTGTGGTAAGCAGGTTTAATGAACTGATAACCAAAAAATTAATGGAAGGCAGTCTGGATTGTATTACCCGGCATGGCGGCGAGGAAAACAATATAGATATTATCTGGGTACCAGGTTCTTTTGAATTACCCAATATTGCCAAACATCTGGCTGAAAGTGGTAAATATGATGCAGTTATCTGTCTGGCTGCAGTTATCCGGGGTGGTACCGTGCATTTTGAGTATATTGCCAATGAACTCACTAAAGGTATTGCTCAGATTAATCTGCAAACCGGAATTCCCACAATTTATGGAGTAATTACCTGTGATACCATAGAACAGGCAGTGGAACGGGCAGGAACTAAGCAGGGTAACAAAGGATGGCAGGCAGCCCTATCTGCAATTGAAATGGCGGACTTGAAAGGGAGGCTGTAAGGGTGAAAAAGATATGTACTTTATTATTTTTGGGATTTTTGATTAACGTCAGTTCAGCTTCGGATTTGGAATGGAAGACCTATACTTCCCAGTTCAAAATGAACGATCTGTGCTTTAAAAATGATTTTTTCTGGTGTGCAACCGAAGGTGGAATGTATGCCTTGAATCCTTACACTCAGGAAGTTAGGAATTGGAATCGTCAGGATGGTCTTGCCTATAATCTGGCAACTTCGGTAATTAGTGATACTGGTAATATAATTTGGATTGGATTCAATAATGGATTAATTCAAAAGTTTAATGTAGAAACCTATGAGTTCCATACCTTTTTTGATTATCAGGGAACCAGTATCTCTTGTATGATTTCAGTCGGAGACTCTCTGTTTGTGGGTTTGGATATAGGATTAAGCTTATTCATTAAATCACGTCAGGAAGTAAAGGAAACCTATAAGCAATTGGGGTATGATCTTCAGGTGGAACTCCCAGTCAGTGATATTGCTATAAGTGAAAATACTATATGGGCTGGCACTGAGCAAGGATTAGCCTATTCTCAGCTGAAAAATGTTAATCTCCTGGATCCGGCGAACTGGAAAAATGTATTTGCTGAAGATGGGCTACCGTCATCATTTATCACTAGTTTGTTGCATTATGATACTACCATCTATGTGGGAACGGATTCATTATTATCCCGGAAAGCAGGTAGTGATTGGGAAAATGTGCAGACTGATCAATATTTTGATTCCTCTGGGGTTCGTGATCTGGTTTCGGTTAATTCGGAATTGTATGTTCTTGCCGGTAATGGTGTATATAAATTGATAGATGACGGATTAAGTCGGATTTCCAGTGCTTTCTCAAATGGTATTTCTTTAGCCTGTACTGCTAACGAGGTAGTTGTTGGCACTGATAGAGGATTGAAATATATGTTTTCTGAACAGCAGAATTGGATCAATTTTGTTCCCAACAGCCCCCAGAGTAATAGATTTGAAGATGTAACCATGGACAAACAGGGTAATTTATGGTGTGCGGTCAGGGGAGGCTTCTGCTGTTTTGACGGTGAAATCTGGACCGTATACGACAAAACAAATCTCAGGGAATTACGACCGAGGAAAACCCAGGATATGCGTTCCGTAGTAGTGGATGATTTCAATAATGTATGGTTTGGTTCCTGGGGAGGCGGGATAATTTTGCTAAAAAATGATTCTACCTTCCATTTTTTCAATGCGGAGAATAACTATTTGGGGGGAATCTCAGAAGACTCTCTTTATGCCGTTGTTCCCGATATGCTGGTGGACCATAACGGAGCAGTATGGTTATTGAATTACCGTTCTGATAATGGTAAGTATCTGGTCTCGGTAGTCACTGATTCCCTCACCGGAGAATTTATTTGGACCTATTATACCACTCCCACTCAAAATCCATTTCCCAACTGTATAGCCGAGGATTCTTATGGTCAAAAATGGATTGGTACGGATAAAAGCGGAGTCTACGTTATTAACGATAATAATACCCCCACTATTACAAATGATGATTATTTTGCCGGAACCTTAACCACAGCTGACGGTCTGGAAAGTGAAGAAATAACCTCTCTGGCTGCTAATGCCTATGGTGGCATGTTTATAGGTACTACGGTTGGTATATATGAATATCCTGGTGGTTACTATCTGAACTATGATAATTATATTCAATGTCTCTTTATAGATGGATTTAATAATCTCTGGGCCGGTATGGATCAGGGATTAAGTTTTTTTGCTGAGGGCAGTTATTCTGGGGATGATTATAATGTTGATAACAGTGATTTGACTTCCAATGATGTACGCTGTTTTACCCTGGATAATAAAACCGGAAATCTTTATATAGGTACTTCCCAGGGATTAACCTGTATAAAAACCCCTTATGCGGAACCGGAAACAACCTTAGATAATCTAGTAGCCTATCCCAATCCCTTTATAGTGGAAAAACATCATTCCCTAACCATAGATAATTTAACTCGAAACACAGCTGTGAAGATTTATTCTCCCAGTGGTTACTTGATAAAAAGTTATTCCCGGGAAGAGGTTAAGGGAAAAATGATAACCTGGGACGGTAAAAATGAATCCGGGGATTATATTGCAAGTGGTGTATATATTATAGTTGCCGGTATAGAAGAGGGAGAAACAAAAGTAGGGAAATTGGCTGTAATTCATTAGTAGTTTGATTGTTTTTTATCAATAACCATTGGAATAGTGAATATTTATGAAACGATTCATTTTAGTTTGGTGTACAGGTTTAATCATTTTTTCAGATTTTTTTTCTACTCCCATACTGTTTGCCCAGAAATATTTTAAAGCTGTTCCTGTCTATTCTGACAGTATTCGCCTTACCATATTAAATCCATCTCTTAAAAGAATAAGAACCATACAGAAACTCAGAGAGCGGGGATTAATCACCTTAGATAAATTAAGGGTTATTGGGGTTTTTCATGAAAAGGAAAGAACCGATTATAATGAGGCCAAACAATACAGTAAAGATCACAAATTAAACTGGATGAAATTTCATAGGTTGTGCGGCCCTCTCAATAAAACCATAATTTTTAGAAAAAATTCCTATACCTGGGATTTTCAGGATATTTTTCATAAATCTGACGGAATTATATTGTTTGGCGGTCCTGACATCCCACCAGATATTTATAATCATAAAATTAACCCATTTACGTTAGTTACGGATCCTAACCGTCATTATTTAGAGATTTCTCTTACCTTTCATCTTCTGGGAGGAAGTGAGAATCCCGATGGCATACCCTTACTCCAGGAAAATCCTGACTTCCCCATAATCGGTTTTTGTCTGGGTGCCCAGACCTTAAATGTGGCAACCGGGGGAACCATGGTACAGGATATCTGGACAGAGGTGTATAAGATACAATCAGTAGAAAAAGTTTTACTATTGTATCCCCAGAAATGGCATAAAAATCCTTATGCTCAACTGTATCCGGAAAAAGAATTTGTTTTTTACCAATTGCATAAAATACGCCTCTGCCCCCAGGGTAAGTTTATTTCTGAATTTGGTTTCAGTGAGCAGGTTACTCCTCTGGTTTTAAGCGGTCATCATCAGATGATTGATACCTTAGGGAAAAATTTGCAGATAATTGCTACTTCTTGGGATGGAAAAGTACCGGAAGCAATTGAACATATGAAGTATCCCCATGTACTGGGTGTACAATTCCATCCTGAGTATGGAATGCTCTGGGATCCCAATCACTCTGTTTGTTTCTCTCCCTCCGATAGCGTGAGAAAAAGTCTGTTTTCCATTTTAGAAGAGAATCCGCCCAGTTTGGAGTTTCATAAAAAACTCTGGTCCTGGTTTGAAGAGAGTTTAGTCAAATATCATTCAGGCAGATTTTCTTCCCCAAAAGATAGAAATTGACCTATGAATTTATGGAATCTTAAGGCTCATATTTATTCTTTGCGTACTTCCTGGGTATTTTCCTGGATTTTGGAAGCTGAGAAGAAAAATCTAATTAAGTTAGTCAGTAAGGTTGGTAAAGTAAAGGGGATTATTCTGGATATAGGATCCGGCACCGGGCATACAATTGATATTTTACCGGAGTGTAGGGATATTATTTGTCTGGATAAATCGTTGGTTATGCTTAATAAATTAAACAGAAAAAGAGGCATTCATACTATTCTTCATGCTGATGCCCTGAATCTGCCTTTAAAAAATGCCTCCTTTTTTTTTGTTTCTTCTCTGGGAGTAAGTGAATATCTTTCCGATCATACACTTTATTTCCAGGAGATAAGCAGAGTGTTGAAAAAGGGGGGATATTTCTTAACTACAATCTCTCCTTCCAATATTTGGAATATGCTCAGGCGGAGTTGGGGAAATCCAGTGCACACAACCACAACTACTGTAATTGATAAAATAACTAAACAGGTGCAATTATCTAAAATAGATGAATTACATTCTTTAATGCAATACCAGTATTTATTTAAAAAGTAATTTTTTATAAAATTATTAAATTTGTTCACATCCACCATAAAAATCTTGACATTCATTTGATTATTTAATAATTTATTTTAAATTTTTATACATCAATTAGTTATGCCCTATGCTTTAAACTGAATTAATAATATAATATTTTTTATAAAATTATATTTTGTAAAAAATTTGCTAATCAGACAGTTTTTTTGGTCATATTTATAGAATAATATTTTTTTTAGTGAATCATGGTATGGACAGTATCACTCAGGCAGTAGTAAGAAAGTGTAGGTTTTTGGGAGTGAGGGGGCGGAGCTGTAAAATAATTATATTCATACCTATTTATATGATTTTTTATCTAATATATTAAATATTCTTATAAACCTGGAAAGGAGTAAATATGACTATGATTAATAAATGCTTTTTTAGAATTAAAAGTATTCTTTTACTGATGTTATTAGCACGTCCGGCAATTAGTTATGAGAATTTTAATCTTGCCGTTTACTGTCCAGCCCGGGATGTACAGAAAATGGCAGATTTGGACTGGTTGGAAAAAAATTTTAACCTGCTGGATAAATATCTTAATATTGACAAAGTTTATCTCGAAACTTTTCGAGGTAACCTAACCGTCGACCAAGAAACCATGCTGAAAGTAAAAAAATTTTTTGATGACCGGGGCATTCAAACTTCGGGGGGGATAACCTATGTATTAAATCCTCAAAGACAATTTGAATCATTTTGTATTACCAATCCGGAACATCGCCAACAAATTAAGCAAATTGCCGAGTATACTGCCAGTTTGTTCGATGAAGTAATATTAGATGATTTCTGGTTCCTTAATACTAAATATGAATCCAGTATAAAGGCTAAAGGCAAGAAAACCTGGACTCAGTTTCGGCTGGAAGAAATGGAAAAAGCTTCCCGGGAATTAATTATTGATCCGGCCAAAAAGGTCAATCCTTGGGTTACTGTGATCATAAAATATCCCAACTGGTATGATCATTTTCAATCCTGCGGATTTAATTTGGCAAAACAGCCTCAGTTATTTGATTTGATCTATACCGGAACCGAAACCAGGGATCCGGTGTATACGCATCAGCATTTACAGCCCTATGAAAGCTATGCCATAATGCGCTATTTTGAGAATATCGCTCCGGGCAGAAACGGTGGTGGATGGGTTGATCCTTTTTCCCGTCAAACCCTTGATCGTTATGCGGAACAGGTTAATCTTACCCTGTTTGCCAAGGCCAGGGAAATAACCCTGTTTTGTTTTGGTGCTTTACTGGAAGCTGTGTACCATGAAGATGGAACATTCACTCCTTTGAGCCCGGTTGCTCCGGTTGCCGGATACAGTCTGGATAAGGTAGATTGTTTTCTGGGGAAACTGGGTGATCCCATTGCCCTAAAAAGTTATAAACCATATCACTCCCAGGGAGAAGATTTTTTGCCTAATTATATTGGTATGCTGGGGATTCCTTTGCATATCACTCCGGAATTTCCTTCTGAAGAAGAACTTATTTTTCTTACCCAACAAGCCAGTTTTGATAAAGACATTGTAGATAAAATTAAAGGCCAGCTTTTAAAAGGAAAAGTGGTAGTGATTACTTCCGGATTGTATAAAGCACTGCAGGGTAAAGGTATTGAAGATATTGTGGAACTAGAATACACTGATAAAAAAGCCCTGGTCCACCGTTTTTATGACTGGCGGGATGTGTATATTTCAGAAAAAAACATTCTCATTCCCCAGATCCGCTATGCCACCAATGATTCCTGGGAACTGATCACTGCCCTGGACAGCGGAGTGGGGTATCCGATTTTTCATCAAGCCAGTTATGCTCAGGGTAAACTCTATGTATTGACCGTACCGGACAATTTTGGCGAATTATACGAATTTCCTCAGGAAATACTCACCGCCCTTAAAAAGGTGTTGATGAAAGACTTATTTGTTTATATAGATAGTCCCAGCCGGGTAGGTCTTTTTATATATGACAATCATACCTTTATCATTCATTCCTTTAAAGAGCACAACACAACCGTAAGAATTCATGTGGATGAAAATTTCAACAAACTGATTGATATACTTAGCAACCGAGAAATCCAGGGCAATAAAGAAGAGAAGGAAAAGGTCTATACCATAAATATCTATCCACATAGTTATCGTGTTTTTAAAGCTGAGTAACTGGAAATACTAAATAAGGTGATTATATCATGAATATCAGAATTTTTAAAGATGGAAATATTATCAGATTATATCTGTTTTCAATTTTATTTTGCGCGGTTACGTCGGGATTCTCCCAGCAAAAAAATCTCATTCTTAATGAAAAGGAATATTTTGAAATGCCGGGACTCAATGTCATGGTGTTCCATGATTACTACCCTCAGGGTCATCAAAGTGGGATCACTATAATTCAAAACGGAATACGGGTGGCAGCCAACGGGGATATCAGGCTTGAGCCCACCCCGGGGCAGTGGCAGCCTATTTCCAAAGTGGGAGAACGATTGGTTAATGTCAGTACTCAAACTATAAGTGTCCCCTGTCTGTATCCAAATCCTGACCGCGACCGAACCGGGAAAAATCCCATCAATTACCCGGACCTAAAGTTAGACTATGTAGTAAAGGTAACAGCTGAAGGCAGGGGTATACGTATTATAGTAAACTTGAAGGAACCGCTTCCCCCAGAATGGATAGGCAAGGTGGGATTCAACCTGGAATTGTTTCCCGGTATACTATTTGGTAAAACCTATTATATGGATGGGCGGGCAGGATTTTTCCCCAGACAGCTTAATGGACCCTTGATTCGTGATCAGGAAGGATATGTTGAGGTACAACCTATAGCTGAGGGTAAAACCCTTACCATTGCCCCGGAGTCTGATCATCAGCGTCTGACCATTACTTCTCTGGCAGGAACCTTACAATTAATCGACGGCCGGGCACATCACAATAACGGCTGGTTTATTGTTCGGAGTGTAATAGGCAAAGGAAGGGCTAAAAAATCAGTGGAATGGGTTGTGGTTCCCCAGGTTCTGCCAGACTGGCAATATGAACCGGTAATTCATGTATCCCAAGTCGGGTATCATCCTCAGCAGAAAAAGCTGGCAGTGATTGAATGCGATATCAGACATAAAAGTAAACAGAAGGTATTTCTTAAACGTATTCTTCCTTCCGGGGAATATAAAACCATACTAGCAGGTAAGCCTGAAATCTGGGGAGAATTTATACGTTATCAATACCTGCGTTTCGATTTTTCTGCGGTTGCTCAAAATGGAATGTATATAATAACCTACGGAGACCGTACGTCCAATCCTTTCAATATCGGAGCGGATGTTTTTGACCGTCACGTATGGCAGCCCACTCTGGAATATTTTCTGCCGGTGCAAATGTGCCATATGCGGGTGAACGACCGCTACCGGGTATGGCACGGCTTGTGTCATATGGATGATGCTCTTATGGCTCCCATCGATACCTTGCATTTGGATGGATACAGCCAGGGAAGTTCTACCCTTACTTCTTTTAAACCCCTGGAACCGGTTCCCGGACTGAATGTGGGAGGTTGGCATGATGCCGGGGATTATGATCTAAGGGTTGAATCCCAAGCCGGAACTGTGCGTATCCTGGCCTTGATCTATGAGGCTTTTAATATACAGTATGATCAAACCACTATCGATCAATTGACGAAAGTGGTGGAAATACATCTGCCGGATGGTAAGCCTGATATTCTGCAACAGGTTGAGCATGGAGTGTTATCCATTTTGGCCGGTTACCACAATCTGGGCCGGCTGTATCGGGGTATCATTTGTCCCACTTTACGTCAGTATGTACTCTTAGGGGATGCTTCCACTATGACAGACAATAAAATCAACAGTCCTGGCCTCTATGAAAGTCCGACACCCCAGAAAAAATCAGTGGAACCGGATGACCGCTGGGTTTTTACTGAGATAAATCCAGGTAGGGAATTATATGTAGCCAGCTGCCTGGCAGCTGCTTCCCGGGTTTTAGGAGATTATAATCCTAGCCTGGCAGATCAATGTCTACAGGTTGCCGAGGTTTTGTTTGAAAAGAACAACAAAAAGGATGAACAATCGGCTGCTAAAATTGAGGCCCTGGCTGAATTGATTCTTGCCACTAATTCCTCAACCTATAAGGATCAACTTAGGGCTATGTTGCCGGAAATAAAGAAAGAGTTCGGCAGAGTTGGCTGGTTATGGGGGCGCATTCGACCCTATCTTAATAACAGCCAGTTTGAGGAGGAACTGACTGAGGCTGCTCGTTTATATCAGCAAAAGTTAGAACAATACAGCGATGAGAATCCTTTCGGGGTTCCTTATCGGCCTTGGGTGTGGGGAGCTGGCTGGATGATTCAACAGTTTGGTATACAGCAGTATTTTATGCATATGGGATGGCCTGATATTATTTCCCCAGATCATATGCTGAATGCCTTGAATTTTATACTTGGTTGTCATCCGGGAGTCAATACTGCCTCCTTTGCCTCCGGTGTGGGCAGTAATTCCGTTATAGTCGCTTATGGAGTTAATCGGGCAGATTGGTCCTATATTCCAGGGGGTGTAGTATCCGGAACCGGATTGATCAGACCTGATTTTCCCGAGTTGAAAGAATGGCCTTTCTTATGGCAGCAGTCTGAATATGTGGTAGGAGGGGGAGGTTCTAATTTTATGTTTTTGGTGCTGGCCGCAAAACACTTGTTGGAGAATGAGTGATTTAAAAAATTGTACGATTATCCAATTTTGATAGAATTGATGTTGATTCATTATTTTTTAAGGAGGCATCAATATGCAAAAATTAATTTATGTATTCTTCATATGCCTAAGGTTATCATCATTTGTTTGGTCCCAGGAATTGGGAACACAAGATCTTGAAAAAGGAGTGAACTTCATTCGGACTGAAACTTATTCGAAAGAAGAGAATGCTGAAATTTTGCAACTCTACCAAGGATTACGAGTTGCTGATGTGTCCGATGGTATGGATAGGGTGGGACTTCCCGGAACCGGTTTGGTTGATCCGGCTATTCACCCGGATTGGGTTGACCTGAAAAATCTATCCCATCAGATAAGAGGCATTGCCCTAACCGCCCGTTATGTTCCCACCCAGCGGCCAGACCGGCCTGAACCGGGAGAAGAATTTCAGGAATGGGAAGGTAATTTTTATAATCAGTATTCAAACGAGGCCTTCACTGCCTTGATTAAGCCCGGTACGGTTGTCGTTCTTGATGATGTCGAAAATAAGGATATAGGAACCATTGGCTCCTATAATATTTTAGCCTGGCACCAGGTGGGTGCAGTCGGGGTTGTTACTGATGCCAGTTCCCGGGATACGGATGAAATTGCCATTGAAAAAGTTCCCCTGTATTTAGGCAAAAAGGGAAGGGGGATTCGTCCGGGAAGAAATGAGCTGGAATCGGTGAATCGACCTGTAGTCATCGGAGGCGTTCTGGTTTGTCCGGGTGATGTGGTGGTGGCAGACGGGGACGGAGTTGTTGTGGTTCCCCGTAAAGTTGCCAAACAAGTGGCTCTATATGCCCGCGAAATTTTGAATAAAGATAAGGCAGGGAGAAAAGAATTATATAAAAGTCTGGATATGCCGCTGGATAAAACAGTCAAATAGTACTGTTTATTCTCAACAATTAAAATTATTCTAAATTGGAGATTTCATGAAACGCAGAGAATATCTGTTAGCTTCGGCACTGAGCACAAGTTCTTTACTCTTCGCACCTCTATTTCCTCTCTCCCGAAAAGTTAATAGGATCTCTAAATCAAAGCTTCATAACCAAAAAATTGATAAGGTAAAACAGGCAATGCTTTCCATGCAGAGAGCATCATGGGAACAGGGGGTGGCAGCTCAGGCCTTTCTGGAGTTGGGGGAAAATGAAATGGTATATCTCCTGGCCCAAGAAGCTGTTTTACGGCAGTTAGATGACGGCAGACTTTCCGTGCTGTATCAGGATAACGGAGTTACGGATCCGGCTGCCTCGGGAGAAGTTGTTCTTTATGCGGGCAAGTTATATGATGATAAAAAACTGAAAGAAGCCGCAGAAAAAATAGCGCACTATCTTTTGGAAGAAGCACCTAGAACTGAATCAGGTATTATCTATCATATTCTTTCTGCTCCGGAAATATGGATAGATTCCATGTATATGGCTCCTCCTTTTTTAGCTGTAGCCGGTCATTATCAGGAAGCGGTGAAACAAATAAGAGGGATTAGAAAGTATTTATGGAATCCAGACAAAAAGCTTTTCTCACATCGGTGGAATGAGGAAAAGAAAGAATTTGTCAATGCTGCCTTTTGGGGAGTAGGGAATGGCTGGGCTGCTGCCGGTATGAGTAGGGTAATCAAACATTTACCTTCCTCTATGAGTGTGGAAAAAGATGAATTAATTCATTATATTCAAGAAGTAATCAACGGATGTCTGGAACATATACGACCGGATTATCTTTTTCATAATGTTCTTGATGACCAGGAATCCTTTATGGAAACTAATCTTTCTCAAATGCTGGCCTATGCAATATTTAAAGGAGTAAAAAACAAATGGCTGCCTACAAGGTATCTTGATTATGCCCATAAGATGCGGAATGCTGCCCATAAAAAAGTTGATCACTATGGATTTGTACAGGGCGTGTGTGGGGCTCCCTATTTTGACCAGCCGGGAAGAGCTACGGAAGGCCAAGCATTTTTTTTACTTATGGAAGCTGCCTGTCATGATTTATAAGATGAAGGGAAGCACATGGTCGAAGTTTTAAAAAGAATCGGTGAACTGCGCCTTGTCCCGGTTGTAGTAATTGAAGATGCGGATGACAGTGAACCTCTGGCTGAGGCTCTGCTGGCAGGAGGACTACCCTGTGCTGAAGTCACTTTCCGTACAAATGCAGCAGCAGAAGCTATCAAACGTATTTCACACTTTAAAAATATCTGTTTGGGAGCAGGAACAGTTCTTTCTATTGAACAGGCAAAACAGGCACTTGCTGCCGGAGCCCGGTTTATTGTCACTCCTGGTTTTAATTCTAAGGTGGTGGGTTATTGCCTGGAAAATGATATACCTATCACCCCCGGTGTTTGTAATCCCACCCAGATTGAGATGGGGCTGGAATACGGTTTGAAAATTTTTAAATTTTTCCCTGCCGAAGCCTTCGGCGGCATTAAAACCCTGAAAGCGATCAGCAGTCCTTACAGAATGATTAAATTCATTCCCACGGGAGGAATCAACCTAAACAACCTTGGTGATTATCTTTCTTTGGACAATGTATTTGCCTGCGGGGGCAGTTGGCTGGTTAAAAGTAATCTAATTTCTGAACATAAATTTGATCAGATCACTGCTTTGGTGAAGGAAGCGGTTAAGGTTGTAAAAAATAAATAGCGTAAAATACAAATCCGGATTAATTTATAGACCCAAAATTGTATAGAGATAATTCATAAATAGTATTAAACATAATGGTAAGGAGCAAAGCACTATGCGAAAAAAAATAGGTATATTAATAATTTTTATTAATCTAGTTTTCATATCTAATCAGCTTATATTTTCCGGATCCGATGAAAATAAAAAAATTTTATCTGAAATGGAAAAATCTCTGCAGGAATTACTGGAGATATGGTATCCCTTAACAGTGGATTCCTCATATGGAGGATTTTTAAGTGATTTTAATTATAAATGGGAACCGGATGGTCCTCAAAATAAAATGCTGGTTACCCAGGCCAGACAATTGTGGACTACTTCAGAAGCATCACTTTTCTATGATGATTCCCATTATGCTCACATGGCGGAACATGGATTTCTTTTTTTAAAGAATACCATGTGGGATGATACATATGAAGGTTTTTATTTACTGGTAAATCGGCAGGGAGAACCAATTAAACCGAATAATATGGGGTATAAAAGCACCTATAGCACTGCCTTTGTAATTTATGCCCTGGTATCTTATTTCAGACTCAGCCAAGACAGCACCGCCCTGGATTTAGCTAAAAAAACTTTTGTCTGGTTGGAAAATCACAGTCATGATCCTGAATTTAAAGGATATTTTGATCATTTAAATCGGGACGGAACTCTACCGGATACCCATCAAACCAGCGCCAGGACTGGCGTTCGTTGGAAAGATCAGAATACATCCATCCATTTACTGGAGGCATTTACTGTATTATATAAAGTATGGCCTGACCCTCTGGTCCGAGAACGGCTTAAGGAAATATTTACCTTGGTGCGGGACACCATAGTAACATCCAAGGGATACCTCACTCTTTTCTTTAAACAAGATTGGACTCCTATTTCCTTTCGGGATTCGTCGCGTACAATTCAGAAAGCTAATTATCTGGTTGATCATGTTTCTTTCGGTCATGATGTGGAAACAGCATATCTGCTCCTAGAAGCTTCCCACGCCTTAGGTAGGGAAACTGATGCCAAAACCTTATCCATAGCTAAAAAAATGGTTGATAATGCCTTAGCCAAGGGATGGGACAATGATAAGGGAGGCTTTTATGATGCCGGATACTATTTTGCCGATACTGATACTATTACAATAATGAGTGATAAAAAAGTATGGTGGGTGCAGGCAGAAGGATTAAATGCCTTGTTATTAATGTCAAAATTGTTTCCTCAGGATAAGAAATATTACAAAGCATTTGAAAAACAATGGAATTATATAAAAAACTATATGATTGATGCTCAATACGGTGGCTGGTATGCTGAGGGTCTGGATAAAAGTCCCCAATTCACTAAAGCACCGAAAGCGTATGACTGGAAAGTGAATTATCATAATTTTCGTACGCTTCGCAATTGCATACAAATGTTAAAAAGTTCAAGTTCAGATTAGAGATAAATTATCCTGATA
>CAZKMO010000059.1:0-18955 GCA_964554015.1 uncultured bacterium | reverse complement strand
TGACCTAAACCAATACCAAAAATAATCCCGATCACTCCCCCGATTCCGGAAAGCACAATTGCTTCCACAATAAACTGCCAGAGAATATCCTTTTTCCTGGCTCCGATAGATTTCCGAATGCCGATCTCTCTGGTTCGCTCCGTAACCGAAACCAGCATTATATTCATTATACCAATACCCCCCACCAAAAGAGAAATCATGGCAATGCCAATGGAAGCAGTAAACACCACTCCGGTTAATTTCTTCCAGGATTCAGTGAGAGAATCCCGGGTTATTATTTCAAAATCATTTTCTTTACCAGGCGGTACCTTACGCTCCACTCTCAAAATTCCGATAACCTCATCTATGGCAGCCGGTAACAGCTCCGGTGTCCTAGCCTGAACTGCTATGTCTATGTCCCATTCCTTACCAAAAACCTTGTGAAAGGTTGTATAGGGAATTGTTACCAGATTATCCTGACTCTGACCAAAGATACTTCCCTTTTCTTCCAGGATTCCAATAATCTGAAATTTTGCCGGACCTATGCGGACATATTGCCCTACCGGATCAATAAAAGGGAAAAGTACCTCTTTTATATCCATCCCAATAACACATACTTTCCGGGATGAACGAATATCAAAATCTTTAATAAATCTTCCTGACTTCACATATCGCCCATTAATTACCTGCCAGTCTTCGGATGCTCCATATACCAAAATATCTGGATTAGTTTTCTCCCCCCTAAAACGTACTCTTTGTCCCCATCTATACAATTGCGGATTTACCCGGCTTACCAATCTCCCCCTTTCCTTTATAACCTCAGCATATTCAACCGTGATATCCTTTCGATTCCGGTATTTCTCATCCAACCGTCCAGTACGAATGGCAGGATATTTTTGTATATAAAAGGTATTAGTTCCAATCTGCTCAAACTGTTCTTCTACTGTAGCATTTATACCTCTGACAATAGTCATCATCCCTATCACTGTCATCACCCCGATAACAATCCCTAAAGTAGTCAGCACAGCTCTGAGTTTATTACTTCTCAAAGCACCTATGGCTATCATAAAACTTTCTTTAACTTCCATCCCCAGGGATTTCAGCCCAACTATGAGTTTATTCATTTTTAGAACTTCTAAGGCTATCTTAAAACTTTCTTTAATTTCCATTAAACCTACCTATTGCAGAGATTTATTCAATATCATTATCTAAGATGGCATCCTTTAATTTTGCCTCATCTAAGTCCACACTTACTAAACGAGCACCTTGCAGATTTGCTTTGCTTAAATCTGCTTTTCTCATCACTGCCCGCTGCAGATGTGCTTTTCTGAGATCAGCTCCTTTAAGATTGGCTTTTACCAAACTGGCCCGCTTTAATTTTGCCCCTCGTAAATCACATTCTTGTAAATTTGCCTCATCTAAATGCGCACCAAAAAGAGAAAGATTCTGCATATCCGTTCCCTGGAAATCGGCCCTTTCCAGATTTGTATCCTGGAAATTAGCTCCTTTTAAATTCGCTCTCTGTAGATCAGCACCCTTTAAATTAGCTCCAAAGAAAAAGGCATTGCTTAAATCAGCCCCGGTTAATTTAGCCTCTTCCAGATTTGCATTCTGTAAATGAGCGTCACTTAAATTTGCATTACTGAAATCACCTTTTTTCAGATTCGTATAGGATAGATCTGCTTTACTGAGATTTTTACCTTTTAATGAAATCCCCTTTTCAACTTTTGAAACTATCTCTTCTCTGGAAAACTCACTCATTATTTCCTCCTGTGGAATAGCTTTTTACGGCTGCATCAACTGTATTGAATAGTTTAATAACTTGATCCAGTTTGGTTACTTCTATGGGACGTCTGACCCGGTCAGATGCTCCGGCAATGCGCAAATCTCCATCACTACCTCGCAGCGTGGTTAAACAGGACATAATGATTCCCAGTCCGGCGCTATTCATCCACTTCAAATCTTTCATATCCAGCACTACATTAGGTTTATTATCCTTAATAGTTTCATATATCCGTTCTTGCAAGGGTTGTGTTTCTGCTCCACCCATTAACTCACCAGCAAGACTCAATACCAATATATCCCCTAATATTTTTTCATCTATTTGCATATTACTACCTCCAAATTTTATTTGTAATATTATTTTAAAGAATCAAATCCATAACCAAAAACAATAATCTCGGGAATAATCATTCAGGATTACTCATAACGTAATGATTCAATTGGATTTAACCGAGCGGCTTTGCTGGCAGGATACAATCCGAAGAATATTCCAACCGCAGATGAAAAACCAATCCCTAAAAAAATTGACCAGCCGGTAATGGTGGTTGGAAGTGGAGAGATAGCAGCGATAAGCCTTCCGATGGCAAAGCCCAAACCTATGCCAATTAGTCCTCCCATAGCACTGATTACCACGGATTCGATTAAAAACTGCCACAAAATATTCCTCCGTTTTGCCCCGATTGCCTTTCTGATGCCGATTTCTCTGGTCCGTTCGGTTACGGAAACCAGCATAATGTTCATTATTCCAATGCCACCCACCAATAATGATATGGCACCCACTCCTATGGCAGCAGCATACAGAGTAGAGGTAAGACTGTTATACAAATCCATAATCATATCCATCTGATTTACAGAAAAATCATCTTCTTGCCCGGGTGGAACTTTTCTTACTCTCCTAAGAATACCACGTATTTGATCCCTGGCTTGATCGATCATTTCCGGATTCTCAACTTTTATGGTAATGGTAAGACTTCGGTTGTGGCCAAAAAGTTTATGGAACACACCTATGGGAATCTTTACTTCCTGATCCAGATTATGCCCGAATACATCCCCCTGCTTTTCCAGTACGCCCACTATCCTGAATTTATGACCGCCAATCTTTAGGCGCTTACCCAGGGGATTCTCATTTTTAAATAACTTATCTCCTATATCAAACCCTGCTACACATACCTGTCTTCTGTTGTGAACATCCATAGCTGTCAGATCCCTGCCGTATTGGGGATATACAGAGGAAGTATTCTCCTCATCAGTACCGGTAATAGTAACATTCTCTAAATATTCACTTCTATATTTTACTGTTCTCCTGGTATGAATCGCAGGAGAAATCAATGCCGGGACAGTTAAAAATTCTTCCAGAGCTTCCACTTCTTTGGTAGTAATATCTTTCCTGTTTCGCATCTCTTCCCAATCCACCTGCTGGGCCCAGGGAAATTTCTGAACATAAAGCACATTTGAACCCAGGGAGGAAATCTCCTCACCAAAGGCTTCATCCAATCCTTCGGTAATGGAAACAATTCCTATAACCGTAGTCACTCCCACGATAATGCCTAAAAGGGTTAGAAAAGCACGTAATTTATTTTTACCTAATGCATCCCAGGCAATTTTAATCGCTTCCCATAATTCAATAAAAGCTCTCATTCTGCCTCCAGAATTCTAGCTATATTACCCTGCTTCATCTCTTTCCACTCTTCCATCTCGTAATCGTATGATACGATCGGAATGTTCTGCAATATATTCTTCGTGGGTAACCAGTATTATAGTATTACCTTCTTCATGTATTCCTTGGAATATCTCCATTATCTCATCTCCAGTACGAGTATCAAGGTTACCGGTTGGTTCATCAGCAAGAATAATGGATGGGTTATTCACTAATGCTCGGGCTATGGCCACTCTCTGACGCTGTCCTCCGGATAATTCATTGGGCTGATGATGCATTCGAGTTCCCAAACCAACCTCTTCCAAGGTTTTCGTAGCCAGTTCTTTTCGTTCCGTGGCAGATTTTCCGCTATAGATTAAAGGGAGTTCAACATTATGCAGAGCGGTTGCTCTGGGCAGGAGGTTAAAGGTTTGAAAAACAAAACCGATCTCACTGTTTCTGATTTCAGCCATTTCATCATCATCCATGGTGCTGACATTTATCTCATTTAATTTATAATCTCCTGTAGTAGGGGAATCCAAACATCCCAGGATATTCATTAACGTTGATTTCCCCGAACCGGAGGGGCCCATAATTGCAACATATTCACCCTTATCAATGGCAAGATCAATACCGTTTAAGGCATGTACAACTTCCAGCCCCATATGATATTCTTTAACTAATTTTTTTATGTCTATTAACATATCATCTTATCCCTTTATTTAATCTTGGTATCCCTTTTTTAAAGAATTATCGATCTTGACTTTATCACCATCACTGAGTTTTTTGGAAAGAACCTCAAAACTTCCGCTTGCTACCTCATCTCCCTCTTCAACTCCTTTGAGAATCTCCCATTCGGTATCACTGGATATTCCTGTTTTTACCGGTACCTGATGGACAATTTCATCTTTTACCACAAAAACCACTTCAATGGGTTTTTTGTTTCCAGGTTCTTTTACCTGGGTTGTGACACTGTCGACCTTTACTGTGTCTTGCATTTCAGTTTCACTCTTTTTCTCTTTTTTCTCCTGATCAGGTTCCATAGGCTCTCGTACAGTAACACACTGAATAGGTAGTTTCAAGGTATTTTTATGAGTTTCAGTCATAATGTCAACCGTAGAAGACATCTCAGGTCGTATTCTTTCCGGTTTTTCCAGCATTGCAACTTTAACCAGAAAATTGGTTACTTCCTCTTGGGTTCCAGCCCCCTGGGTTTCTCCCGTATTGGCAATTTCTGAAACTATCCCTTTGAAAAGTGTATCAGGGTAAGCATCGACACTGATTTCCGCGGTATCATTCACCGATACAAAAATCACATCATTTTCATCGATTTCTGTTTCCGCCACCATTTTAGTAAGATCTGAGATTATCATGATAACATCCAGGGTGAATTGTGAACCCTGTACCATTTCGCCAACTTTCTTGTTTAATTTGCTGACCGTACCTTCCATGGGTGAATAAATTACTGTTTCGGATAATTCATCCTGTGTTCTATTAAGTGCTGCACTGTTCTGTTCAACCTGGGCCTCAGCCTGCTCATAAGAAGATCTGGCTATCTCCAGTTCTGCTTCTGAAATCAGATCATCTTTAAATAAGGTTTTTGCTCTCTCATATTCATTCTTGGCTTTATTATATCCTGCTTCTGCATATTTTAAATTTGATTTTGCTTGTTCCACCGCTGCCTTATAATCTGTCTGTTTTAACCGAGCTAAAAACTGACCTTTCTCAACATAGTCTCCCTCTTCTACCCCAAGTTCTATAAGTTTTGCAGTTACTCTGGCAGAAACCTTAACCTGTATTTCCGGTTGTATCTTAGCCGAACCTGACACAAAAGAAGTGATATCTCCTCTTACCACCTTCTCAGTCTGAATCGTATATTTATACCCTCCTCCTTTAGTGGTATTGAGTATTATAATGACTACCACCACAACCACCAAACCAAGAAATATAAAAAGCTTCTTTTTACTCTTCTTCTGCATGAAAACTCTCCCTTTTTTTATTCTTATTGTACGAGAACTCCCATAACCTTTTCCACCCTGGCAATGGCAAATTTATAGTCATACAAAGCCTGCAAATGATCACATATTGCCTGCTTATATGAGACTTGTGCAATTAATAAATCCAGCATAGTTCCAGAACCCAACCTATACTTCTCTTTATTCAATCTTAAATCCTCTTCTGCAGATTCAACTGTTTCCTGGGTTACCGCTATCTTCTTTTTTGCTTGTTCAAGATAAAAATAGGACTGCTGAGCTTCCAGGGCAACATCTCTCTTAACCTGTTCCAATTTCATTTTCTGAGATAATTTATTCAGTTTTGCCTTGCTCACTTCAGCTACCCGGGAAAATCCCTCAAAAAGGGGCAGGGATAAACCAATACCTAAATACCAGTTGTAATCTTTATCAAAAATGTTTTCTATCTCATTTATATCTTCATTACTCCAATTGTAGGAATAATATGCTCTCACTGAAGGTAGAAAACTACTCACTGCCATTCCCACAGAAGCTTTGGAAGCTTTGAGATCAAATTCATTTTTCAGTAAACTAGGATGATTTTGAGAGGCATTACTCATTACATCTTCATAGGCAATGGTATATTCAGGCACATCAAGCTTTTCAATCCCTTTTATTTTTTTATTAACATCAAACCCCAGTACATGATTTAAGCTAGTACGAGCCACAGATAAATCATTCTGAGCAGTAATCAAGCTAAGTCGGTCATTTTCTAATTGCACTTTGGCTTTGAGAACATCGGATTTCGGTGCTTTGCCCACCTCAAATAAAACCTGCGCTCTTTTATAGGATTCTTCCGAAGATTTTAAAGTTTCCTCTACAACCTCTAAGAGTTTTTCTGCCTTAATAAGATTATAGTATCTTTCCTTTACCACTAAAATTGTATTTTGTTTGGTTAATTTTAAATTAAATTTTGAACTGTTTTTTGCAGCTAAAGCTCTTTTAATATTAAAAATATTATACCCCCCATTAAAAATAGATTCACTTACAGAAAGGCCAACATTGGAAGACCAGGTTTCTATTTCATTTGGTTGCACCGGGACCGGAATACCTGTTCTGGGATCTATCTTCAACCTGGATGAAGGCCCTCTTACTGAATGATAATAACTCAGATCAGTATCAATATAGGGTAGCATATTTGCCAGGGAGGTTGTTACTTCTTTACCGGCAATTTTAAAAGAAAATTCACTCATAAGAATATCAGGATTCTGCTGCAGCGCAATTTCAACACAATCATCCACTGTTAATTTTTCTTCCTGAGCAAAACTAAAAGAGGTAGTAATATTGAATAAAAAAACAACAATTATCAAGCCTAATCGTTTCATAATCTTACTCCTTATTATCTTATATCTGATAACTAATAAGTATTACTTTATTCATTCTATTCATAAAACATCTATATTCCCGTTTAATAGGTTAAGGTTAAGATTTATTGAGGTTTTATCTTAACCTCAACCTCAAGTTTTATCTTTTATCTTTTTTCTTTTGTCTTTTAATCCTTTTCTTCTACCCCCCAAAAATTCCGCCCAGCAAACTTCCTAGGGCTACTACTAACACAATATAGATGGCCCAAAGGGTTAGTACCATAGTGGCGGATTTTTTGGTGGAAAATTTATATACTACGGCAAGTCCTATAATCCAGAGAACTAGGGTCCAGATAGTAAAGATATCGAACCGGGATAATAATCGATATAATAGGGTTTTACTTTCACCTACTTGAGGAGTGGGCAGTAAAATTGCCAGACTGGTTGTCACCCCAAAACTAGTTCCGTTACTAATAACTAAATAAGTACGCAAGGCTGCCTGCACAATGCCAATAAGGCCACTCCAGCTGATTACTGCTAAAATATTCTTAAATTGAGCTTTACCTCCCATAATCGTATTCCCGGTAAATAGAAAAATACCTGCTAAAATAAGCCACACTATTAAAATGATAATGGGGGCAAAAATAAATCCAATATATTTCATCGGACCCTGCATATGTTCCTGAGCTGTCTGTATCTGATCACTACTTAATCCCCGCGCTTTCATAGCTTCTATCTGGTCATTCATGCCAATATCTAATACTAAAAATTGGGAAATAATTACTACTAGTACTATAATAACAAATGGGATAAGCCAGTTTGGTTTATTATCTATGGCTACAAAGGTATCCCGCGGAGAAGAAAAAATTCCTATAATCTTTTCAAATACATTCATATCTTTTCCTTCTTTACTATCAGAATTCATAAATCCCTCCTTTATATTTCTTTATACTTAACGTAAATTTATCCTAAAAGTTTCAAAACAAATAATAAATATATATTTTAACACAATAGGGGATTATTGTTTTTCCAAAAAATCATCTTTTATTTGCAATAAATAATCCAGAGCTTGATCATGGTCATTGGGAATTTTTCCTTCCAGGATAGCTTCCTCTATAGCTTTTTTTAATTTACCGACTTGGGGACCAGGTTGCAGTTCACATACCTTCATTATCTCCCCACCTCTTACTGGTGATTGAAAAGCTCTTAATTTATCCTTTTGCTCAACTTCTTTCATCCGCTCCCAGACTTTATTAAAATTTTTTAAATGTATTTTCACCCTTTTAGGATTTCCAGAAGTAATGTCTGCTCTGCATAAGGTCATAAGATCTTCAATATCATCCCCAGCATCAACTAAAAGTCTTCTAATAGCAGAATCGGTTACTTGTTCATCAATTAAATGGATAGGTCGCATATGAAGACGGGTTAACTTTTTATTGTAATTATACATTTCATTCGATAATCGCAAATTCCGGCATATCTTTTTCAGCATTTTCATACCCACATAATCATGCCCATGAAAAGTCCATCCCTTCCCCTCTATAAATTTCTTGACCCGAGGTTTACCCACATCATGAATCAAACCGGCAAACAATAATTTTTTGTCTTTGCTTACCTGGGCTAAATTATCCACAACCTTTAAGGTGTGTTCAAATACATCTTTATGATGATGAATTTCTCTCTGTTCCACTCCACTCATACTATCTAATTCGGGGAAGATAATCTTCAAGACTCCGGTATTTTTGAGTATTTTAAATCCAATAGAAGGTTTTTCACTTAAAAGGATCTTTAGTAATTCATCGCTGATTCTCTCCTGAGAAATGATACTGATCCGATCCCTTTCTTCTTTCATCGCCTCCAAGGTTTTTTTATCCAGGGTAAACTGAAGCTGCCCGGCAAAACGGGCTGCCCTCATAATCCGTAAGGGATCGTCATAAAAGGTCTGTTCTGGATCTAAGGGGGTTCGGATTATTCCTTGTTTAATATCTTTTTTCCCATTAAAAGGATCAATTATTTTACCATAGGAATGACTGGAAATATCCATAGCCAAAGCATTAATGGTAAAATCACGTCGTTTTAGATCATCCTCTAGACAAGAATTCTCGATCTGGGGATTTCTAGTATCTGATTGATAACTTTCTTTACGAGCTGAAACAAACTCTAATTTTAAATCTTTATATCTGAATGAGGCAGTACCATACTGCTTGAACATGATAAAACCAAATCCATTCAATTGATTTTTTACTTTTTCAGCAAATCCTGGGCCATCCCCAGAGACAACAAAATCTATTTCATATGTTTCTCGATTCATTAAAGTATCCCGTACATACCCTCCTACGGCATACACTTTCACCTTCTCCTGCTCTGCAATTTTTCCGATTTTCTCTAAAATAATCTTTTTTTTATCTGTCATATATTAAACAATTTGTTTTATAAAATATTTGATAACTTCAATTATTTCTATTATGACGAACTACCTTTTTGTACCATTCCCCAGTTTCCTTAATTGCCTGATTAAATCCAATGGCAGGGGTGTATCCGAGAACTTTTTTTGCTTTATCTATACTGAAATGGAAATCCCCTTTTAGATGAGTGACCAGATATCTGGTAAGGGGTGGTCTTTGGGAAATATGTAAGATTCGATACAAAAATTCCAAACATTGAGCTATAATCAAGGCAATTACTGGGGGCAAAGAAAATCGAGGAGCAGGAACATTGAGTTCTCGAGTAAGAGCCAGGAAATACTCCTTCCAGGAAATCTTTGCTCCATCCGTGATAACAAAAGCTTCACCTGCAGCCTGTCTTTTAATTCCGGCAAGCAGCAACCCATCAACCAAATTTTCAACATACGTCAAAGCTCCAATTGTTCTGCCGCCTCCGATATACCCCATCATCCCCTTTTCCAGCATTGGAGCCATCTTTAAAAGACTTACCCTGTCACCCGGGCCGTAAATATCTCCAGGTCTTACAATGACCACTTCTATTTTTTTTTCTTTATGAAAGGACATTACCAATTCCTCTGTTTCCCGTTTGGTTTGAACATAGGGAAAGGGAGTGTCAAATTGAGGGCTTTGTTCATTGAGATCACAGGAATCAATATGACTATGTACGACAATGCTGCTGACATAGACAAATCGTTTAACCTTATTTTCCACAGCCGCTTCTATGAGTTTGCCTGTGCCTTCCACATTTGTTTTTCTGAAATACTCCCAGCTACCCCAATCCGATACCACACTGGCAATATGATACACTACTACAACGTCTTTCAAAACCTGAAAATAAGAAAACTTATCATCCAAAGAACCTACAACTTTTTGAATGTTTATTCCTTCCAACAGGGAAAGATCACTGGTTTTACGTACTAATCCTACTACCTGATCACCCCTTTTAACCAATTTCCGGCATAGAGCAGATCCAACAAACCCATTTGCCCCGGTAACAAATACTTTCATCGTTCTCCTTTTGAATTCTTCCTAATATATAAAAAATAGTAATAAAAATAAACTTAATATCTATTTTCATTATTTTCTAAATATTATTACAGGTCTTTTATTAAATCAAACTCTACAATAGTGATTAAAAATAAAAATAATGAAGTATGGCAAAATATATACATCAAAACCTCCTATATGGTAATAATTGTATAGAATATGAAAAAAATCTTGAAAAAAATGTAAAATAGAGGCGGGAGTTAGTCATTTATAGGGTAATTACCGGTGAAGCAGGCACAGCAAAAATCTTGTTTGGACATTTCTAAACAGTCTAACATACCCGCAACCGATAAATAGCCCAGTGAATCTACCTTAAGAAATTCTTTAATTTGTTTGATATTTTTTTTGTTGGCTATAAAGGCACTCTTCCTGGGCATATCAATACCATAAAAACAGGGATATTTTATGGGCGGGGAAGAAATCCTCAAATGTATCTGCTTGGGTCCGGCACTTTTAATAAGCTCCACTATTTCCTTCATGGTAGTGCCGCGTACAATGGAATCATCTACGATAACAATACTTTTTCCTTTTAGGACACCCTTGACAGTATTAAACTTAATGCGTACTCCCAGATCTCTTTCTCTCTGTTCCGGGTGTATAAATGTTCTTCCCACATAGTGGTTTCTTATCAGTCCAATTTCGTATTTAAGACCGGAACCTTCTGAATATCCTAAGGCAGCTGTGTTGGCTGAATCCGGTACTCCCATGACAAAATCAGCCTTCGGAACTGGATGCTCCTGGGCAAGTTTGCGTCCCAGTTTTCTTCTGACTTTATCCACATTTTCTCCAAAAACAAAACTGTCCGGTCGGGAAAAATAGATATGTTCAAATATGCATTGCTTATAATGTTTCACCTTTTTATGATAGGGCAGGGTGAAACTCTTAATACCCCGATCTGTAATGCGAACCATTTCACCTGGCTTTACTTCTCGTATTAAATCGGCATTAATCAAATCAAAGGCGCAGGTTTCTGAAGACAGCACATAACTTTTATGCAATTGGCCCAGTAAAAGAGGGCGCACTCCATAGGGATCCCTGGCACCAAAAAGGGCATCCTTGGTAAGAAAAAGAATAGAATAAGCGCCTTTTACCTTAGACAAAGCATCCAGCAGCATGTTTTCTATTCCTTTCTTTTTGGAATGAGCCACCAGATGCATGATAACTTCCGTATCGGTGGTGGTACTAAATATGGAACCATTTTCTTCCATTTGATTCCTAAGTTTATCAGCATTGATTAAATTTCCGTTATGGGAACTGGCCAGCTGACCATTTTTAAATGCTATTAATACCGGCTGTGCATTAACCAGATTGGAAGAACCACAGGTGGAATACCTATTATGCCCAATAACATGGGGGCCGGATAGATTTTGAAAAATTTTAAGGTCACAAAACACCTGATGAACAAGCCCCATCCCCGTATATTGGATTAATTTCTCGGTATCAGAAACAACCATACCAGAACTTTCCTGCCCTCTATGCTGCAAAGCATAAAGACCCAGATAAGTAATATGAGCAGCCTCTGGATGGTTAAAAATACCAAAAACACCACATTTTTCCTGAATTGTATTAAAAAACATCAAGCTAATTACTCCTGTTTTTAATCATTTAAGAAGATTTACTGTAAGCCAGCGCTGCAGCCAAGAACCCCTTAAATAAGGGATGAGGATTAATGGGACGGGATTGAAATTCGGGATGAAACTGGGTAGCGATAAACCAGGGATGATTCTTCAGTTCGGCAATTTCTACTAAAATCTTATCCGGTGAAAGTCCGGAAAAAATCATACCTTTTTCTTCATACTTCTTCTTGAAGGTATTATTAAACTCATATCTATGCCTGTGTCTTTCACTGATTTTCTTCTGTTGATAGGTTTTATAAGCTCTGGAATCTGTCTTAAGTATGCAAGGATAGGCTCCTAACCGCATAGTGCCCCCTTTATTGACAATTTTTTTCTGTTCTTCCATGATATCGATTACCGGATGGGAGGTATCAGGATTAAGCTCAGTGCTGTCCGCATCTTTCATACCCAGCACATTACGGGCAAACTCCACCATAGCCATTTGCATCCCCAAACATATACCCAAAAAAGGAATTTTATTTTCCCGGGCATATTTAACTGCTAAAATCTTACCTTCATGTCCTCTCGTTCCAAATCCGCCTGGTATAAGTATACCCTGCATGGTATGTAATACTTTTTCTGCACCTTTCTGTTCAATATCCTCAGCTGCGACACAAAGTATATTTACCCGGACCGAATTAGCTGCCCCACCATGATTGAGTGCTTCCCGTATGGATTTATAAGCATCTTGTAATTCTGAATACTTACCTACTACTGCAATAGAAACTTTTTGCCGAGCATTTTCCACTTTATTAACATAGTCCCGCCAAGGTTTTAGATTTCTCTTTCCTGCCTGTAATCCTAAAAAATCAATGATGCTGTCATCAAGATTCTGGGTAGCAAATTCAAGGGGGACTTTGTAAATGGTATTATCAACATCAAAAGCCTCAATGACCGCACTTTTATCAACATTACAAAATAAAGATATTTTCTTCCTCACTTCCTGATTCAGATGTCTTTCTGTTCTGCAGATTAAAATATCCGGAATTATACCTATTTCCCTCAAACGGCCAACCGAATGCTGGGTCGGTTTGGTTTTGACTTCCCCGGCTTTATGCAGATACGGTACTAAAGTAACATGAATAAAAAGTATATTACTTTTTCCTTCTTTCTGACGAAACTGACGAAGTGCTTCCAGAAAAGGGAGACTTTCAATATCTCCCACTGTACCTCCGATTTCGGTAATGACAACATCGATATCGGGAGTAATCACTGAACGTATACCTTCGCATATTTCAGTGGTTACATGGGGAACTACCTGAATGGTGCTACCCAGATATTCACCTTTTCTCTCCTTGGTGATTATGGAATCATAAATGCGTCCTGCGGTGTAATTACAGTTTCGGGACGTTTTTATGCCAGTAAATCTTTCGTAATGCCCCAGATCAAGATCGGTTTCTGCTCCATCATCCGTTACATACACTTCCCCATGCTGATAGGGATTCATGGTACCCGGATCTACATTCAGATAAGGATCAAACTTCTGATGCATCACGTTTATTTTTCTGGATTTCAAAAGCAAACCAATTGATGCTGCAGTAATGCCTTTTCCCAATGATGACACTACCCCTCCGGTGACAAATATAAACTTTGCCATCTAATTTTCCTCTTTAGGTTTCTGTATAATGCCACAATTTTTTCTGCCGTTCATCTTAACCAACACCCTGTTGTTAAATCTCAGATGTTTTACATATGCGGTGGAATTAACCGATTCTACTGACTTTAAAAAATCCCAGTCCACAAAACTCTCTTCTTTCCTGGTTTCAACTGTAAAATATCCTACCATAAACGAATTCAAATTTTCAAAAAAATGAGATCCTTGGGATGGATCTACATGCAAATCCTTAAAGCCGGTTTCAATGATTGCACCCGCCCCAGAAATCTGCTCCCACTTTACCGGGATGCCAAGCCAGGGATCTAAAGATCCCCATCTTCCTACACCTATAAGTAGATATCGTCGGTTCTCTCCCATCAATTGTGAATTTATCTTATTAATCTCTTCAGCTACTTCTCTGCTTTTTGAACGTTGATAACTGTCTTTATCTACATATACAATATCATAAAGATCATCCAAAACTCCATTACCCAATACTTGATTACTGTAGCAAATTAAATCTTTTTTATTGATTTTCTCCAGATTACCTACCTTTCCCTCACTATACAGCATCATGGGACGTATCTGAAGTAAACTAAATTCACTAGGCTTTCCCCTTGATTTAATATTTACGGCAAACTCTATTTCAACAGGTGTACCCATACCCCACCTTCCCAGTTCCAAAATTAATTTCAATATTTCCGCTAAAGGAAATATTTTACTTTTGAGAATGGGAGCAAAATCGACCACTCGTATGCCGGGTCTGTGGATACCCTGGTATAAAGCATCATTTTCAGGTGAATAGGTTGAGCCAACATAATACAGAACCTCATCTTCTTCTGCTTTCTTAAGATCATATTTTTTTATATAATAATCATCTATCTCCGGTTGAGATTCGAAACTGGAATTTAGATTTAGAGCAAAAAACTCATGCTGGTTATTCTCCAGGGCAAGCTGGGGAGTGGAAAACTGAATAAGATGACGTGGATATACCGGTGAAAATCTTACACTTTTCCCTCCCTCTGCAACCATTTTTCCTAATCCCAATGCAATGGAAGCAATTCCATCTTCCGCTTTTTGCGGTTTTACCGGATAGTAATTATGCGATTGTATGGTTCCGGAAAAAGTAGGATAATATCGCTCTCCATGCCAATCTCCGCAAAGCTTCTGAACAATAACTGCCATTTTTTCTTCTTCAAGCCGAAAGCCGGCAGTGTTAGTATAGGCTTTTGCTCTGGAAGTATAGGTTGAAGCATATACCTTTTTAATAGCATTGATCAATTCCGTTAGTCTTACCTCAATATCAGGGTGCGAATTAGGCAGCATGTAGGTTTCATATACTCCGGCAAAAGGTGACTGGTGTGAATCCTCCAGCAAACTGCTGGAGCGTACTGCAAGAGGGGTATCCACCATTTCAACAAACACCCGTAAATCTTCCTTAGTACTTTCCGAAAAATAATCAGCCTTCAAAAATCTATATAACAGTTCTTTATCATCAGTTGCAATAAAAGAAAAATCAGTCAGATCATTTTTTTCCATGAAACGGTTAAATATATCAGTAGCTATAATAATTGCCGGAGGTACATGAATATATACACCTTTAAAACGGTTAGTAATATTATAATTACTTATTAAAGTGTTAATAAAATTCAATCCTCTTGCTTTGCCTCCCAGAGAACCAGTGCCTATTCTGGAAATACTGGTATCCGGTTCAAAGGTTTGCACCTGAAAATCAGTTACAATTCCACTCTGTCTGATGTGTAAGTAATTTTTTATTTTACTTATTAAATGTTTTCTAGCAACATCAACCGAAGGGAAATCTGTAATTTTACGAGGTCGTAATTGATAGGCCAGCCAGAATTCTGTTCTGGCCTTAAGCCAATTAGAGAAATGATTTCTTTCTGCATGATAAACAAAACTCTCCTCCGGAATCCTGGCAATTGCTTTTTCCAACGATAAGAGATCGGTTGCCCGGTCCACAACCTTGTTGTCAGGAGTTTTAAATATAAAATCTCCGAAAGACAGTTCTTCAAACATAAATTTTCGTAATTTCAAAACAAATTGCGGACTATTTTTTAACACAAAATCACAGGAAAGCTTCTGAGCTTTGTATCTGTTTTGTTCATTGGAAGAATTTAGTAAAATAGGCAGATCAGAAATTTCTTCTCTCATTTTTTTAGCAAGTTCAATTCCCGCTCCTTGTTTCTCCCCATCTTTTCGGGGAAAATCTATATCAGAAATTACTCCCAGAATAGTATTTTTATACTTATTAAAATAATTCCAGGCTTCTTCATAATCACTACATAGTAACAATTTAGGGCGTGCTCGTTGACGCAAATTTTTATGAGAAGGATTAACTCCTTCTTTAATCAGACGTTGACTCTGCTGCATTATTTCCAGATAGAGAAGAGGAAGCAATTTAGAATAATTATATATATTATCTTCTATTACAATTATGGATTGCACTCCCATAACATTAGTATCATGTTCAACATTCATACGATCTTCTAAAAATTTAATGATAGCCAGAAGCAGCCGGAAATTTCCTAGCCAAATAAAAATTTTATCAAAATACTTTTTCTTTCGGTTGGATAGTATTCCGGCTAGTTCTTGATTATCAGATGCTAGCATGATGATGGGAATATTTATATTTTTTTCTCTGATTATTTGAGCAAATTCGGCAGGGCGCATATCCTCAATATGAAGGGTAGTGATTATGAGATCAAACCTTTTTTCTTTTTCTAAAAACTCTATTGCTTGCCTTCCGCTGGAAACCCGGATCAATTCCGGTATATGGCTAAGATTGAGGCCTTGATATTCACTGAGTAATAACTCATACAAACGGCCATCCTCTTCAAAAACATATAAATCATATAGACTGGCTACTAGGAGTATATCCCGAATCCTAAAATGCATGAGGCTTTGAAATTCCTGGAATCGGGTTCCATATCCGTCTTTTATCCAAGAAGGCTGTTCATCTAAATTATAGAAATTTTTATCTCGAAACTGCATATAATCCTATTAAACAAGACATATTGATATTATAAAGGTACAAATAAATTTAAGCTTTGCAAGTATTTTTTTAAATTTTTATGAACCAGAATCAATAATAAAATTATGATTCACTTTGCATGTTCAAAATCTTTATATTGGTATCAGTTAATCAATCTGAAAGCTGTAGAAATGAGCTGATTTTTTCTAATTTCAGATTCAGCAATTCCTTAAAAAACATAATCTTATTGGTTGATAATCACTCTGTAGATGAAATGGGAAATATAGCCTACTCAGCATCCGGTATAAAATTTGCAATATTTTTTTTTAATTAATAGGGAGGAATATATGCGCACCATAAAATTAATGGAAATTTTAATTATTTTTATTATAATTATGGGAATAAATCTGTTCCCTTCTAATTCACTTTTAGCCCAGAATAAAACCAATGTAACGGATTCTCTTGCCTTGGTTGCATTGTATGACAGTACTGATGGGAATAACTGGACTAATAATACAAATTGGCTCGCCACTCCGGTATATTACTGGTATGGAGTTACCGTCATCAGTGAGCATGTAACTGAACTTCAGCTTTCCAATAATAATTTAAATGGTACAATCCCTTCTGAAATAGGTGATTTGTCCAGTTTAGAAATTCTTAGATTAGATTATAACAAATTATCAGGATCTATCCCTGCAGAACTGACGAATCCCTCAACTCTGATAAGAGTACGTCTAAACAACAATCAACTTACCGGTACTTTCCCGGAAGACTGTGAGGCACTGCCCAATCTGGAATACCTGGATCTGAGCAGCAACCAGCTTGCTGATTCTATCCCCTCCGGTTTAGGTTATTTAGTTAATTTGGACACTCTGTATCTTGATAATAATCAGCTATTTGGTTCCATACCTGGTTCTCTGGGACAATTAACCAATCTCAGACATCTCTGGCTTAATAATAACCAGCTCACTGATTCCATACCCAAAGCACTGGGACAATTAACCAATCTCACCTCTCTCTGGCTTCACAACAATCAGCTTTCCGGTTCCATTCCCGATACCTTAAAAAATCTGACCAGCCTCGAATCCCTCTATCTAAGCAGCAATCAATTAACTGATTCTATTCCTTCTTCTTTGATCAATTTAGCCGGTTTGCAAGATGAATTAAGTGATTTTCGCTGGAACGGATTATATACGGAAAACAGTACTCTTGCCAGCTTTCTTAATAATAAACAATGGGGCAATGATTGGGAGTCTACCCAGACCATTGCACCCCAAAATATGACCAGCAGTTCTGCTACCGATACCTCCATAACCCTTACCTGGACTCCTATTACTTTTACAGATTATACCGGGGGATATCGAATATATCGCAGTACAATACCCGGCGGTCCCTATACTGAATGTGGGATAACTGTCAATAAAACTGTAAATTCACTAAAAATAAGCGGCCTGGCTCCAGATATCACCTATTATTTTGTAATCAGAACCCAGACGAATCCTCATACCAATAATAACAATACTGTGGTCAGCAATCCCTCAGCCGAAATTTCTGCTGCAACCACTCCCCCGTTGAATCCTGAAATGGATGTACAGGGAAACAATACCTCCATTGCTGATAATGATGGCACTCCTGATCCGGCAGATGGTACAGATTTCGGTAACATTGCTGTTGATGATGATAATAAATCCCAGACCTTTTCTATACAGAACACAGGAATGATTGATTTGAATCTGACTGGTGATCCAATAGTACAAATTACCGGTGCCCATGCCTCCGATTTCACCGTCGTTTCCCAACCTTCCTCCCCGGTAGCAGCGGAAGGTGGTACAACCACCTTTATCATACAGTTCGATCCTTCCGCTTTTGGTATCCGCAACGCTACTGTAAATATTGATAATAATGACAGTGATGAGGATCCCTATAATTTTAACATCCGGGGAACCGGAGAATGGCCTGAGATGGATGTTCTGGGTAATGGTATTGAAATCTCAGATAATGATTTCTTGCCTGAACCAGAGGGCAGTCTTAATGCTGACAGTACTGATTTCGGAAATGTTGCAGTTGTGGGTGAAACTGTATCCCATACCTTTACCATAGAAAATAATGGTAATGCAAATTTAGTTCTTACCGGCAATCCCAAAGTCACTGTAAACAGTACAGTTTTTACCATCTCTTCTCAGCCTTCCTCTCCCATAGCTCCTGGTGAATCAACTACATTTACAATTAAGTTTAATCCTGACATCACTACCATAGGTGATACAATTGTTACTGTCAGCATAGATAACAATAGTAGTGAAAATCCTTATGATTTTGCCATACAGGGTACAGGCACTGCACCCTATATAATTATTTCAGGAAACAGTACCACAATTTCCAATGGGGATAGTCTTGCTTCACCCATTGATAATACTGAATTCGGCATCACTCCGGTTGCCGGGGGAACTGTTTCTCATACCTTTACCATAGAAAATACTGGAAATGCCGATTTGCTACTAACCGGTACACCTAAAGTAATGGTAACCGGTTCCGATTTTCAGGTCACCTCT
>CAZKMO010000058.1:0-19095 GCA_964554015.1 uncultured bacterium | reverse complement strand
ATATTCGAATGATTCGACAAGGAAGCCTCCTGTTCCAGCAGCCGGATCAAGTATCTGCACCCGGTGTGTGCCGTTTTTCATTTTGGCCGTATCGGCCAAACCTTTTGCCAGATTAAAATCCTTTTGAAGAATATCATCGACAGCGCGCACGATAAATCGGACTACAGGCAGAGGAGTGTAGAAAGCGCCTAACTTTTTTCGGAGAACGGGATCGTATTCTTTCAGAAAGTCTTCATAAAAATGAATCACCGGATCGGGGCTTTCTTTGGTTTCTCCCCACAGATCAATTTGGTAATAATGTCGCATCAATGAGTGCACATCGGCATGAGTAAAAACCTCGCACAATTCATTAACGATATACTCGAGCCGTTTGTCAAAATCAGGTCCGACAATATGATCAAAGAAATGCTGAAGCAGGGGATTGGATTTCGGTATTAGTTCACGGGCTTCCTGACGGGAAAAGGTTGCAGGGGTTTTATCATGATAGCGGGCCACAAAGAGGCCGTATACAAGCGTCTGTGCATACATATCCGCAAAGGATTCTTTTGTAAGGTCGTGTACAAGAAGTTTCTTAATTGTATCGTAGACGCGCATGATCTCCGCATTTTTATCTGTTTCATTGGAAAGAAACTGCCGAATGTTATCCCGAATTCTCTGTGCTTTTCCTCCCATAATTTTTGAGAGGTGTTCTCCTGATCGTATCGGTTCCTTGTGTGATTGAGCGAAGTCAACCAATGTCTGAAAAACGTGATCATAGCTTTCCGGAATTGGCGTAATAGTTCGTTTCTTGATATTATAATTTGCAATTTTTATGGGCTCTTCGTAACGCTGGCCATTTCTGTAAAAACGAAATTCAATATAATCAGTCAGAACCAAATTTGCATATCCGTAATATCTGGCCATCTGTTCTGATTTCTCAATTTTATCCAAAGATGTACCGATCGTTTTTGTCTCTATATAGAGAATTGGTACATCAAATTTAAGCACAATAAAATCCGGCTTATTCCCTTCTCTGGCTCTCGCATCATGATCGATGCGGTGCACATTGATTGCCTCAAAAATTCCTTGCATTAAATTCTCAAAATCAGTGCGATAACCCATTTCACTTGTTTCTTCGTGGGAAAATTTGGATGAGATGGAATGAATATAATTTTCAAAAAGATTTTTCATCGTTTTATTGATTCTACTCCAATATCTTCAGCCAAAATGTTATAATTGTTTCTCTGGTCGCATTAATACAGATTATCTTAGGAATGTTTCTTTCTTAATATAATTTTTGATTTAATCTCACTTGTCTTTAGCTGCCTGATCAGTATTGCTAGTTTGCCTTATAACATAATATTATCTATCAAACATTACATAACTAATTGCCCGATATTATACAAAAATCATCCAAATACAGCCAAAAAACAACTTTTGCCTAAAAAACAGGCAAATCATTTCTCTATTATTCAATAAATTCTTGTATTTTCCTAAAAATGCATCCCAGCTATTCAATTAAGGAAGTGTAATAATGGTACATTAATAATTTAATTATAAAATGTCAAGTAAAAAGATTTAAGAATGAAAAATATAAAACAGGACAAGTAAAAAGTATTCTTTACCGCAGGGGCGGGAGCCCCTGCGGAACGAAAAATCTTACGTCCAGGATGGATATCCTGGACGATCGGAAGGGAACTTTTATTTACTTTAAGAGCAGCATTTTTCTGGTCTCAACCATATGGTTACCGGTTTGCAGACGGTAGAAATAAATACCGCCGGGCATATTAGCCGCCTCAAAAGTGACAGTATAGGTATCCGCAGTTTGAAATTCTTGGACCAAGGTTTGAATTTCCCTTCCCAGCAAATTATAGACTTTTAAAATCACAAAACCTGATTTGGAGATTGAATAGGATATAGTGGTGGAGGGATTAAACGGATTGGGATAATTTTGCCGTAAATTGAATTCTGCAGGCAATGGATATCCTCTGTTATCCACCGAGCTTGTATCTAATTGAATAAAACGTATGGAATTACCATCATAATTGGGCACAACCAGAATATTTGTTTTTTGATTGATGAAAATATCAGCAGGGCCCTTATGCCCGCTGGAAACCAGTGTAGGCGGATTGGCAAAGGAGGGATCGTACCTGTATACGGCATTCTTTTGCCAGTTTGACACATAGATGTTTCCCCGGCTGTCTCTGGTTATTCCATCCATGTATAGATATCCATTTGATATGATGGTTTTAACGGTGGAGTCTGCCAGGTTCACTGCTTTTATTTTCCTGTTGTAGGATTCACAGAACAGCAGCCGATTGTTTTCTGCATCATAAAAAATACCGTTTGGACTTTCCAGGTCCTGAGAGACAAAAATAGAATAGTCCTGTGTGTTTCGATTGACTTTATAAATTTTACTTCCATTAAAGTCGGTTACATAAAGAAATCCTGAAGAATCGACTGTAATATCATTGAGTAACACTGCTTCACTGATTTCCAAATCTAATATAGTCTCGTTGGAAGACAAATCGTATCCTCTGACCATACTTACGTCTTTAACCGCAAATAAAGTACTATCGACAATTATCATACCGCGAGTTCCTTCAAAATCCGTGAAGGATGTATCAGTAGATGTAAGTTGAACGATTTTTCCGCTTCCGCTGTTTGAAATCAAATAGCGGTCATTCAAATCGTCATAAAAGACGCTCTCAGGTTGTTTAAAATATTGCGCAGAAGATAGGTTGAAGAAAATGAACACATTTAATGTGAGCATTAGGTAAATATTCTTTTTCATCATACAGCACTCCTTCTGTTTTTTGTTATAAATGTCAGTATCAAACCTTTCATAAAACCTCCGATTAGTTTATTAAAAACCTAAAACCGGAGAAATATAACCACAATCTAGAAAAAAATCGTTCAGGTGCGTGTAAACGAACTATTTTTTTAAAAAAAAGGAATAATGTATAAATCTAGGAAGGCAGCAGACTGCTTTTTCGATAATGCCGGGGGGTCATACCCGTATACTTTTTAAAGGCAGTATTATAAGCCACTTTGCTGTTAAAACCCACTTCATATAAAATTTCCAGAATTGTGCATTTTTGTTTTTCCGGATCACTCAAATATTTTTTGGACGCCTCTACCCGATATCGGTTAATGAAATCATAATAATTCTGTTTCAGCGATCCATTCAGAATTTGGGACAGATATCGGGGAGGAATATTTGTTATGTCCGACAGTTCTTTCAAGGTCAGCTCCGGATTCATATATGGCTTTTGTTTGTCCATGGTTTGTCTTAATTTTTTCATATAGGAAGCTTTCTGCTTCTCGGTCATCTGATATTTTTCATATTTAGCCCCGTTTTCCTGAAATATAAATCTTTCCGGATGAATCAGAGCCTTCAAAACCATAATCGTTGCCAAAAGAAAAACCAGGGGATGCACGATATGCACAATAAAACTGTGCTCACCCTGCCATACATAATAATAATAATCCAGAAATTCTGCCAGCCATAAACCCATAAAACCCGCATCCACAAAAATAAGCCAGTTTAATCCGTATTTGGCGGTTGAAGAACAATACATTCTGAGTTCCCGCCTATATCGAATCAGCTGCCGGATAATCAGAACACAAAACACAATCAGAATCAGAAAAAGAGAATTATCCACAATACGTGATTCCAGAGGAGTCATCACCCGATTCCCGGATAGCAGCAGTTGCTTTTCCATTCCGCTGTAACGGTGAAATTTGAAATAAAAAAACAGAAAATGGGCCATAAACGGCAGGATAAAGAAAAAATCCGATTTCCTGAATACAGGGCCACTACTTGTCCAAGACCTGGTAAACAGATAAAGAGCCGGCCCCAAAAGCAGCAGAGGACTCACATTGATATAAAACAAATGCGGACAATGGGAATAGAACCAGTTGTAATAACGCCATATAAATCCGTTAAGCAAACAACCGGCTTGGATCAAAAAAAACACAGCCAGAATCACATTGCTTTGACGCCGCCCCTTTTTGGTGATTAACAGTACCCAAGTCAGAAGAAGCAGCTGAAACAAAGTTAAAATATCAATAATGTCTGTTATAGAAAACTGCATATTATAATATTAACTATCCAACCCTTCCAAACAAATTGACGGATAATAGATTGACACTAAGCCTTATTTATCCAGGGTAAGTTGAAAGATGAACAATCTTGCTTCAGAGTCGCTGACAACGTAGGCTAAATTATTATAAAAATCAATGGCAATCCCTTCCGGTGTTTTCATGGGCAAATAATACTGTTCCATAATACCCTGGGATTGACTCCAATGAATAAGCAGATGATTTGCTGAACTGAGCATCCAGAATTGGCCCTCAACCACATCAGGGCAAAGCCCATTAAGATCGCCAATGGAATTGAAGCTAAAATGATTGTGAATTGAAAAATCCGAATTCAATTCAATTAATTCACAGGGTCTGTTTTGATTGACGACCCAAAATTGATGGGAAGCTGAAATGGCAATGCCTTCCAGTCCATTATTCAAATTGGAATTTTCAACATTAACAGGATGACGTTCCAGCACAGTTCCCTGAATGTCCAATTTTACAATCTCCTGTTTTTTTTCTTCTATGATCCAGATTGCTTGATCAAGCGAATCATAGGCCACACCTTCCAGATCATCCCCGGTAAAGCTCAAGGTCCGTAAAATTTCGCCTTGAAGATCGATCTCATAAACTTTGTTATCCGGCGGATCACTTACTGTCCATAACGATTGGTTGTTTTCTCCAAAAGACAATCCCGATGGCTCCTGTACTTCCATATCAAAAACGCTGAGAGGTTGCAGTACATCTTTTGCTGTGGCAGATACGATCGTTTTTTTGCAGTCGCATTCAGCGATGACAAGCAATAATAGAATGGGAATAAATTTTTTATACATTGTGGGTGTTAACTTTCCTCTGTTTATTAATGAATTCAATTATTTATGTTTCCTGAATTTTGCTATCTGCAATTTATTAAAATGCTCTGACCGTTACAGGATCCTCCCCCGGAACGGATTATTTCAGAGGGCGAAGCGCTCCTACTTTTTTACCTCCCGGCGTTCTATCCCAGGATGATCGACTAAATGTAGTTAGCCAATAATACTATCGAATCAGGATCATTTTCCTGGTTTCCATATAATCTGAAGTATGAAGCCTATACATATAAATACCACTGGAAACCATCTGCCCGTTATCATCGTGCATATCCCATATAACGGAATAGCTACCTGCTATTTGGTCTTTATCAACCAAAGTTCTAACTGCCTTTCCCAGAAGATTGTAGATTTTAAGTGTGACCTTAGATCTTTGGGGAAGTTGGTAACTGATGGCTGTAGTCGGATTGAAGGGATTGGGATAGTTTTGCTTAAGGATACATTGCTTCGGGAGTTTTGATATAATAGGATCAACATTTACAGATGGCTGTGTTATAATTTCCGCCTCACCCATTAAGGTGCCATCATATCCATTGGCTGTTCCATCATTGGCTGTACCATCATCAAAATTCCAATAGGCAACCAAACCCTCTTCAGTGCCTGTTAAGTCTGTATGCATATCGGCCAGAATTTCCTCCTGAGTCCGGGCATGATCCCAAATTCTGACTTCATCAATTCTGCCCTTAAAATACTGGCTCTCAGTATATGTATATCGTCCAATTGTATGGGCATTCTCCGTATTTAAGGATAGATTGATTGACAGAGTGTCGCTCGATTGTTCGATCCCGTTTGCATAAATGCTTTTTATATGTGAGATGGAATCATAGGTAACGGTAATATGATACCAGGCTCCCGCAATCCATTTATCCGTTATGGAACAGAGATTGTTAAGCGGTGTAGTGAAGGTGCGGTATCTTACTGTTCCATCATCATTAAGCTGAACATAGGTGTCTGGCTGCGGACCATTGGCTTCATATATTATTTGACGGTCCACAGCACTGCTATCCCAAGTCGCAGATGGTGAAAACCAAAAACTGACAGAGTAACTGGTTTGCGGCGGTATTTGAGGGAGAGTAACGTAATCCCCGTCACCGTCCAGACTTAAGAACGAATAGTTAATGTTTGTCATATCTGATTGGGTAATGACTGCGTCTCCCATTAATGATCCATCATATCCATTGGCTGTTCCATCATTGGCTGTACCGTCATCAAAATTCCAATAGGCAACCAAACCCTCTTCAGTGCCTGTTAAGTCTGTATGCATATCGGCCAGAATTTCCTCCTGAGTCCGGGCATGATCCCAAATTCTGACTTCATCAATTCTGCCCTTAAAATACTGGCTCTCAGTATATGTATATCGTCCAATTGTATGGGCATTCTCCGTATTTAAGGATAGATTGATTGACAGAGTGTCGCTCGATTGTTCGATCCCGTTTGCATAAATGCTTTTTATATGTGAGATGGAATCATAGGTAACGGTAATATGATACCAGGCTCCCGCAATCCATTTATCCGTTATGGAACAGAGATTGTTAAGCGGTGTAGTGAAGGTGCGGTATCTTACTGTTCCATCATCATTAAGCTGAACATAGGTGTCTGGCTGCGGACCATTGGCTTCATATATTATTTGACGGTCCACAGCACTGCTATCCCAAGTCGCAGATGGTGAAAACCAAAAACTGACAGAGTAACTGGTTTGCGGCGGTATTTGAGGGAGAGTAACGTAATCCCCGTCACCGTCCAGATTTAAAGCCAGATTCTCTCCAAATGCCATTTGGGTAAAAATTAAAGAACAGGTTAGGATGTAAAGTTTTATGATCATGTTTTTCATAAGTACCTCCTTATGGGTTCCCAGTCAAAGAGACCAAGTAAAAACCATGTTTATAAAGCGAAGTGAGTCACCTGGTGTTTTAAAATACATTATTTTTATTGATATTAATGCTTATGCCGAACACCCGGAGTCTTTCAGACACCCGGGGTTTTGGGATCCAGATACGGATTATACCAACTAACGTATCAGAATCATACGCCGGGACTGAACATGTCCCCGGCAGCGAAGTCTATAAATATACATACCGCTGGCAATCCGTCTATTCTTAAAATCTGTGCCATCCCAGATAAAGGAATAGCTGCCGGGTATGAGATAACCGGAATGCAAAGTCCTAATGCGCTCTCCCTTCAAGTTGTAAACGGCCAGTTCCAGACGGGAGTAGATGGGTAAATCAAAATTGATGCGGGTCCGGGGATTAAAGGGATTGGGATAATTCTGAGCCAGAAAGAATTTTTCCGGAACATCTGCTTTATTATTATCGATACGGGTTTCCAGGGATATGAATCTCTGCACATACACGGCCGAGGAAAAATTATGGGTGGTGTCATCCGGCTGTCCCTGGGCAAGGGCCACCAGCAGGTTATTTTTGGCCAGGAAGGTATACTTTATGTACCGGAATACATTTCCGTCGCTTTTTTCCTCACTGACTGTACGCAGCCGCAGGCATTCAAAATCACCCACAGGCAGCTTTACTGTGCCGGAAGCATCCACTGTATTTTTGCTGGTAGTGGTGGATATAAATAAGTCATTCCCAAAAGTAAAAGTATCCTGCTGCACAGAAACCCAGGATGTTCCCAGGGCCAGGGGAAGGGCATAATAATCATCAGGGCCGGCCCAACGGATGGAAATGCCCTCAAAATCTTTCATTTTACGGGCAATTATTTTCAGGCTGTCATCACTCAGACGGACATAGGTATGAACATACCAGGTTGTATCATCCTGATGGGATTCTTTCATTACATAATTTGCACCAGAGTAAATCTCTGACTGAAATGTATACTCGTCAATATTGGGGCTGGATCCCATAGTCAACTGAGTAAAATCCCAGGTTTTACCCGCGCCTTCCTCCAAAAGATCGACAGCCACAGCGCCCGTATTGCTGATTTCATAGGTTCCCACCGAACCGGCTACATTCATTACATCCTCTTTGACAATCTCAGTTTGGGCGAAAAGGGAAACCGTTAGCATAAGTAATACAAAAAACAGAATCCTTGCACAAATTTTCATGGTATTCTCCTTCATTTTTTAAATATGCTTGCTTCAATATATATTATAAAAGAACAGAGATGTTCCTAACCTGATCTAGGATCACTAATCCTGCAGCCCTTAACACAAATAAACTCTTAAATTAAATATAGGGATAAAATAATTTTTTTGCAATATTTTTTTTGCTCGATCGCCCTATGCTTTGGTGTCAGGTGTGTCAAACTCCTTCCCAAATTCAGGTTTGAGAAAGAGCTTAATTATGTAACTATGTTTTATTTACTTTTGATACAATAAAAGGGAAATCTACTTACATGGTTGAATGCTCATCATTATCTTTACCGCAGGGGCGGGAGCCCCTGCGAAGCAATAATTAAATTTTCCATATTTTTTGGTTATGTAACTCTGAAATTTTACCACAAGGGCGGGAATCCCTGTGGAATGATAAAGATTGGCTTTTTAATAAAATGTCATGCCGAGCGGAGTCGAGGCATGTTGTCTGTATAAGGTTTATCACCCTTCGATTCCGCTGGGGGTGACAATTAAAAAATTAAAAACGCCCGGGATGGATATCCCGGACGATCGAAAAACTCGATAAAAAGGAAAATCTGCTTATACTTATATGATTGAATGGTCATCATTTCTTAATTACAGGGGAGAAAGCCTCTGCAGAGCAACGACAATCAGAATTTTTGTTTCATCCCTTCGCTTTCCCGTAACGCAAGTTTTTGTTTTATCCTTTTTCTTTTATCTTTAATTTACTTCTCTTTCTTTTCCAAATTAATAAACCCACCTTGCCTATTATATCGTTCCTTCTCCCAAATACACCTATCGCACTCTGACTTTTATTGTTCCTCAATATAATTAACTACTTCCTCCATCCCTTTTCTGGGGGAAGCGGAAGAAACCGCATCAACTTCAGGATCCAGATTCCCTACTCTTAACAAGGCTACCACCTCATACCCATCCGGTACCTCCAGATTTTTCCTGATTTCCTCATCTATCCTGCGTACCGGTCCGGTATAAATGCGGGCGCCCAGTCCCATGCTTACTGCGGCTATAAACATATTTTCCGTGGCCAGGGCGCAGTCAAAAGCACTATTCATTCTTCCCTGTTCTGATTCCACCCCGGAAATGATAATGACAACATTTCCCTTATTAAGAGAACGAAAGAGCTCTTTCACTTTAGTGACGTCTTTTATCACCGTAAATTTCCAGGGCTGCTTATTGCGGCCACTGGGTGCTTTTATGCCGCACTTCAGTATCTGTTCTATTTGACTATCGGTAACCGGTTCTTCTGAAAATGATCTGGCTGAATAGCTGGAAAGCATAACATCAATTACCTCATTATCTGGTGTCTGGGCTTTCAAAATAACAGAACCCGGCATTAAAAAAACTATTAATATGACACAGAATTTTTTCTTCATAATAATTCTCCTTTCCTGACATTTATATATATTCTGAACCTTACACCGCTTCAATGGTTGACGGCGGTTTGGAGGTTATATTATAGGTGACGCTGACCACACCGGGTACTGCATAGACAATTTCTTCTGCCATTTGCTCAAGAATAGCAAAGGGAAGCGGAGTGGGTGTGGCTGTACGGGCATCAATACTGTTCCAGCATCGCACTTCAATCTGCTGACCAAAATCTCTCCTGCTTTCCCGCATTCCGGTTACCCGATCTTCATGCAGAATGGCCAGGTACTGAAAAGCACCGCAGTCTGAGAGCAGCCTTTCTACCACTTCCGTAGCCTTTCGGACTGTGTCTATGCGCTCCGGCGTTACCTCTCCGATCACACGGGCGGCCAGAGCCGGACCCGGAAAGGGTATACGCTGAAACAGTTCCTGGGGCAGGCCCAGTGCCTTGCCCAGTTTTCTTACCCCGTCCTTACGCAGCTGAATGAGCGGCTCCAAAATATGGTAGCCAAAGGCCTCCTGGGGATCAATCCCCAACTGCTCAAACACATTGTGCTGCCGTTTGATCCCGGCAACTGTTTCATCCACATCCGTCAGTATTGTACCCTGAAGCAGATGCTTTGCTCCGCTCTCCCGTACCAGCCGGCCAAAGACCTGGCGATAAAAAGTCTGGGTGATAGCCTCCCGTTTTTCTTCCGGATCCGTAACTCCTTTCAGGGCTGAAAAAAACTCCTCCTGCGCAGCAACCACCTCAACTTTTACTCCCAGATCTCGAAAAAAATCCACTACCTGTTCGGCCTCATTCGCCCGCATAAGTCCGTTTTCCACAAAAACCGTTTTCAGCTGATCGCCCAGGGCCCGATGCCCCAGTAGAGTTACTGCAGAGGAATCAACTCCTCCGGAAAGAGCATTAATGGCTTGTCCATCCCCCACCCTGCTTTTTATCTCCTCTACCTTTTCCTTGATAAAACTTTCTGTATCAAGCTCTTTTGCTGGAATCTCCCGAATCATGTATCATCTCCTTATTTATTTGTTACTTTCTTTTATTCACATCTTTCCCTGCCCAGCATGCATTCATTATCACCCTCACAGGATTCAACCTGAATGGTGGCATGATCTATGTTGAAATGTTCATACAGATGTTGCTGGAGTTTGCTTAAAAAATTATTATCCAGTGAATCATAATTAACTACTACATGTACGGTTAAGGCGACTTCAGTGGTGCTTAAAGGCCATACATGTAAATCGTGAATACGACTGACACAATCAATATCTGTCAAATATGACCTTATTCCGGCAATGTCAATATCCTGGGGTACAGAATCTATGGCGTAATTCAGAGAATTCCGAAGTAAGCCCCAAGTACCGATAAAAATTATTGAAATAATAACAAGGCTAATGACTGGATCGATCCACAGCCAGCCTGTAACTATAATCAATATACCGGCAATAACCACTCCCAGGGATACTCCGGCATCAGCAGCCATATGAAGGAAAGCTCCCCGGATATTTAAATCATGTTTTTGCCCCTTGACAAAAAGTAATGCCGTTAAGGTGTTAATAACCACTCCTATTGCAGCCACTATTATAATCACCATACCTTCAACCGGCTGGGGATTAATAAAACGTTCAATGGTTTTCCAGACAATGCTGCCTAGAGCAACCAGGAGAAGTATAGCGCTTGCCAGAGAAGCCATGATGGTGATCTTTCGGAAGCCGTAAGTCCGTTTTTCTGTAGCAGCTTTAGTGGCTAGCACACTTGCCCCCCAGGCCAACAACAGACCCACAACATCACTTAAATTGTGTCCGGCATCCGCTATTAATGCCAGAGAGTCAGCCAATATTCCATACCCAGCTTCAATAACCACAAAAGTGATATTCAAAATTATGCCAAGGGCAAATAATCGGTTGTAATTCCCTATTTCATGATTGTGATCGTGTTGCATAATCTATCCGAATTATAGTACTAATATAATAAATATACCTTAAAAATTTCAATCGCAGGTAAAAATTTAGCCTGAAACTGCCGGTTTAATTAATTCCTCCACTTTCACCGCAACTCGCTGGAGCATGCGGGTATACCCTTCCTTATCATATTTTGGCCTTAAATCTTTACAGTGTATAGGTGCCAGGGATTCCCACCAATCCCAATATTTATGGGAAATCTCACGCGCATATTGTTGTCTTGGCTTTACATCCTTATGGATCATTCCGGCAGCAATCCCAATTGCCATATGTCCTCCAGTGAAAAGGCCACAAAGGTCAGAACGCCCTATTCCTCCGCCAAAAGATGATGCTGCATGAGAAATCTCATTAGCTTTTCTCAAATACTGTAAGGCTGAAGATAAAATGGAACCGGCACAGCTGAATCCCTGCCTGGGGTAATCTACAATATCAGTAGCCATGGATGATGATCTTATAAGTTTGTTTTCTTCCTCGGTTAATTGAGACCAGAGATTTTTCTTATCATCAATCATTGAGAAACAACTGCTGCCCCTTAATAATTGAGTACTGACAAAAAGGCCTGATAAAGATTTTATAAAATTTCGCCTATTGTAACTGACACTTTTTTCCATTGAAGCTCCTTATAATAAAAAAAATACATTTTAACCGACTTCTCCTCATTCCCAAACTTCTTTGGATAGGTTTTTATACTATTAAACTCAGTTTCACTTACAATAAACTCAAGGGAACAAAAAATCAACTGAGCCCTTCAGTCGGGTGCGTATCCGGTTAAATCTAATCTATTTCGAACCTGATTTTTCCCTGACTAAAAGTAACGGCCTTGCCACCAATACTTACCCTGTCACCTAGGTATTCACAATACAATTCACCTCCCCGTTTTGACAACTGTTGGGCATAAAAAGTTGATTTACCTAATCTATCCGACCAAAAGGGAACAAGAGCACAATGAGACGAACCAGTAGCTGGATCTTCAGGAATACCCACACTTGGCGCAAAACACCGTGATACAAAATCTGTATTTCCAACTCCTTTTGCGGTAACAATCACATCCTTATCTAATTCTTTCATCAAATCAAAATCTGGATCTAATCTTTTTATTTTTTCATCATTTTCGAATACAACAAAATAAAACCAAGATCCCGATAACACTTCAACTGGTTTTTCTCCCAGGCATTGTTCAAGTATTTCCGGTACTTTTACAACAGGAGTTGTGCTGAGAGCTGGAAAATCCATAAGGTATAGATCTTTATTTCTTTTTACAATTAATCGACCACTTTTCGTCTCGAACACTATTTCTGAATTGTTATACCCTAAGTGCTTAAAAAGTACATGAGCAGAGGCAAGTGTTCCGTGTCCACACAGATCAACTTCAACCTTGGGTGTAAACCATCTTAGCTGATAAATATCCCCATTCTTGACAAAAAAAGCAGTCTCAGAGAGATTGTTTTCAGCAGCAATGTATTGCAGTAAATCATCATCCAGCCATTCTGAAAGTGGGCAAACAGCAGCTGGATTACCTTTAAACCTTTCTTCGGTAAAGGCATCAACTATGTATATCGGCACTTCCATAATGTTGTCCTCGGGTTCAGAAGCTGCAGCAATATGAATTCTTGAAACAATAATCAATGTAACCATTAAGAAAATAATATAAAAATGAGATAATCTGTTTCTAATGCTTTCTAATCTGAGAATATTGTACATAGTACCTCCAATTTTATGTTATCACTCCCAAAGGGCTTCTTCACCTTTGATATTAACCGGGAGGTGAAGAGTACCTTACCAAGCAGTAAACTTTATTATTCATTCTTCAGCTCGAGTTTTGATGTAATTGTAATTTCACCCTTTTCCAAACCGGTACCAGTGGCGGTCAGGATAATATCACCTGGTTTTTGAGTTGACTGGATAATAACCTGGGCCAGGCCATTGAAAGCACTGTGCTTCCAGTCAGGTGCCGGATAAACCAGGCTTATGATACCGGGATCAGTATTTAACTCTTCCCATCTGCTTCGTTTCACCAAAGGCGGACCTACTACGGCATAAACGTTTTTTCCTGCTTTTAGAATTTCATGCTGGAGCAGAAATTCCTGCCCCGGAGCCTCCCTCTCTATTCCTTCTGCAATCAGATGACCGTTTATGTAAATATCCTGGATAGTACACAAACTTTTGGCAAACAACCTGATTTCAGTTTTCTGATTAAAATCAGGAAGTTCAAAACTCCCCCGAATAACCACTGGTGTGCCCGGATCAAAACGGATATGATCACTTGTGGACTGTAATGAGATCCATTGAGAATCATCAAAAGAAGGTTGAACTTCAGGGCCATCTTTGACCTTTTCAACTGCAGCTATTTTAAGATTTTGCATAAAGGAAAATTTGTATTCTTTAATATACTTATCTGGCTCATGACAGCCGGGATCACCATTGCCCACTCCGATTATTTTACCCGGTCCCTCCAGGGTAAAATGTATTTCATTATCAGCGGTTGCGGCAAAACGCCCCTTTGTGTCCTTCAATGTTAAATTTATCACTCCCGCATCTCTTCCATCGGCTATAATTTCGGTCCGGTTAGCAGACAAACTAATAGAAGCAACCGGCCCGCTGGTCTCATTATTTACTGCTATTATCTCTTTGCCCTTGGTATACCCCCGGGCAGACAAATTACCGGGTTCATAAACTACCTCCCATTCCAGATGTCCGTTAGGTTCCATGGCCTTCCGTCCCAGACTTTCTCCGTTAAGAAAAAGTTCAACTTCATCACAATTGCTATAAACCCAGACACCGATAATTTTCCCCTTTTTCTCCGGCCAGTTCCAGTGGGGCGTTATATGAACAAAGGGCTCCTCCCGCCACCAGGATCGCAGGTAATAATATGACTCCTTGGGGAATCCGCATAAATCAAGTATGCCAAATTGAGAGCTGACCGCTGGATAACTTAAGGGATTCGGTTCGCCTCTGTAATCAAATCCTGTCCAATAGAACAGTCCGGCCAGATAGGGCCTTTCTGTATAATATTTCCACCCTCTTTCCACAGTGGGACCGGAAGGATTTCTGTTGGTAAAAGCCATATGTCCCCTGACTCTATTATCCTCATAGATGCCCCGGGTTCCCTGAGTAGTTCTTTCTTCTGTACCTACCCCGGCCTGATGGGGAAAATCTTTATGATGCTGGTCGGTATTGCCATGCTCTATATAATTGTACCCCATCACCTCAGCTACAGTGGAGACACCCGCATTCCAGCCCCCGCTGCTGGCTATGGTATAGGGTCTGGTAGCATCAAATTTTTTTGCATAGGAAAGCATGGTAGAGGCAATTCTTGCACCCAATATATTTCCTTCAATGGCCCATTCTTCATTTCCCAGGGACCAGAGAACCACACAGGGATGATTTCTGTCCCTTACTATCATTCTTTTCAGACGATCAAGATGGAGTGAATTTGATCCCATTAAACGATTTTCATCCAGAACCAGCATTCCCAGCTTATCACAGGCATCCAGCAGCTCAGGAGTGGGAGGATTATGAGAACAGCGGTAAGCATTGCATCCCATTTCCTTTAAGCGGGCAATCCGGTACTCCTGCAAAGCATCCGGAATAGCAGTTCCCACTCCGGCATGATCCTGGTGATTATTGGTACCTTTGATTTTAATCTGTTTTCCGTTGAGAAAAAATCCTTTATCAGGATCAAATCTGATAGTACGTATACCAAAGTTAGTTTCATAGTAATCTTGAATTACTTTATCAGTTTTTATAAGGGTGATTAATGAATATAGATGGGGATTGTCAATTGACCAGAGTTTGGGATTAACTACTTTCATGGTAACTGAATAATCCTCATTTTCACCCGATTCCAGCTGCAAGTCATTCAGTTCACCCTCTGTTGCTATTTTCCCGTCCGGACCCATCACTTTCTGGTAAATAGAGAAAGATACCGGAGATTCATCTTCATTAACCACTGTTGTTTTGGCAGTCACTTCGGCATAGTTTTCTTTTACCTCAGAGGTTATAAAGGTCCCGTTATACCCTACATGCAGGGGATTGGTTTTGGTCAGCCAGACATGCCGGTATATACCTGCTCCTTCGTAAAACCATCCTTCTTCCAGGGTGACATCTACCCGGACTGCCACCACATTTTCATCACCGTAATTCAAATAATCAGTAATATCATAGCAAAAATTATAATATCCGCTGGATTCACTTCCCAGGTAAAATCCGTTCACCCAGACCCGGGCAGCCCGATGTACTCCATCAAATTCAATGCTGATGCGTTTACCCAGGTCAGATGCAGGAATGATAAATCTTTTCCTGTACCAGCCTACACTTGTTTCCGGAAAATTTCTTCCCACTGCTTTATAGCCGTGACTGTGACTTCCCAGGGGGGTGTAAGGCTGCTCCACGGCCCAATCATGGGGTATGTCCAAGGTTCGCCAGGCCCGATCATCGAAATCAGCCGCTGCCGGGCCATCTCCATATCCTGCTTTGGTCAGATAGGAAAAATAACCGGTGGCATGGTTAAAATCTTTATCAGTATCATAAGGATGACCAAAGGCAAATTTCCAGTTAAAATCCATGCCTATATGCTCCCGCAGTGACGATTCAGTTTGATCATTGGAGGCATATGCAGGTATAAACATTGAAAGAACTAAGATAAAAGTGTATAATAAAACAAATGTTTTTCTCATTTTTAGCACCTCTTTTTTGATGTCCTACAGGGGCTCCGGCCCCTTGAAAAGTAAGGAATTTATTCTTTTGCCTCCAGATATTTCAATATAATGTATAGCTCCTTTTCTTGGGGTTGGGGTAACCCATGTCCAACTCCGGCATAGCCTACTGCTTTAACCACAAAACCCTGTTTTTCTAATATCGATTTAGCCTTGATTGCCTGCCGGGAAATCCTTTTTTCCTGTTCACCGTAACCAATGTATATTCTGAGAGATCTATCCCTAATCTTATCCCCTGATAACATGGCTTCCTTAAAGGGCGCACTAAGCGCCGCTAAGCCTCGGAAAATATGGGAATATTTTAATCCCAAATAATAGGTTAGTCTGCCTCCGGCTGAAAAACCCGCCACATAAACCCGATCAGGGTCAATATGGATCTCCTGGCTGATCAATTCCAGGCAGGTTAGAATTAAGCGCTCGGAATCATCACCCCAGGTCCAGCCGTAATTGTTTTCCACACTCACATCCCCCTGAGGAGTCAGCAAGACAAATCCCTGGGTATCGGTCACTGTTTTCCAAAGATCGTGAAATGCCGGGGCATTACTTCCATAACCATGCAAGGTAATGATTAAGGGCCAGGAAGTTTTAGGATTATAGCTTAAGGGTACCGAATAGACAAACCGTCCCATTTTTTCTTGGCCGTTTTCTGCTTCAAAGGTAACTTCACCGCTAAGCATTGCACCTGGTTTGCCATCGGGATATTTAGGGCTGCAACCAATTATTATAAAAAAGATGACAGCATATGTTAAAAATATTGTTCTCACTTTACTATGATTTTTTATTGCCCCGCAGGGGCTCTCGCTCCTGAGGAGTGAGGGAGCGTACGGCCCTATCTGATCAGCAACATCTTTCTGGCTTGTACACAATCATTACCTATTTTCAATGTATAAAAATAAATACCACTGGAAAGTTCACTCGCATTAAAATTAACCGAGTAAGTATCAGGCCTTTGTACATTATTCACCAGGGTTATTATTTCCTTCCCCCGTACATCATGTATCCTTAAAATTATATGATCTGACCTGGAAACCGAATAGGTTATCCTGGTCGACTGATTGAAAGGATTAGGATGGTTTTGCTGTAAAATGAACTTTTGAGGTATCCCATTATTGGTTACTGGTACCTTAGTTATTTGAGACAGATCATAATACCAGAGACTGTTATAGAGAAAACTCACAAAAATCTTACTGCCGCTCAGAGCAAACTTAACATGATAAGTCTCTTCCCCGATATCAATACCAGTGCTGAAATCCTGCCAATCCAGACCATTATTAATAGACAAATATATTTTATTTGAGGTTAAGCCGGCAAAAATCAAACTGTCCCGGGCAAATACGGTATAAGGATGTAAAAGGTCAAGGGGCAAACCCTGATTCGAGGGCGACCAGGATATGCCGTAATCATCGGATCTAAATATGCCGTGAGTGTAATTGGCGGCAAAAAAATAGGTATCATTTTTCGACAGGGAAGTGATGATGTTATTAGGGAGAGCGGCAAAATCCCAGGTTAATCCGTAATCCCTGGATACATAAATTCCTGTGAATGTTCCGGTAAAAATCTTGTTGTCATAAAGCAGGTAGGAATAAAAATGATTACCATCGATAAATGTCCAGGATTGACCATTATTTTCTGATCGATACAATCCTCCGCCATGTATGCAGGCAAATATAACCGAGTCTCTGGCATACACTGATAAGATTGAAAATGGCGGCCCTAAACTAATCCAGGTTTTTCCCGTATCACTAGAGGCATAAACACCATTATAGGTTCCGGCGAAAATGTAATCCTGGTTTTTAACCAGATCAGTTATAATCGGGTATGTAGTATCTACAGCATACTGTGACCAGTGCAAGCCATTATCAAGGGAACAATACACACCATTATTAGTACCGACTAAAATGGTATCGCCCAGGGATAAAATACAGCTGCTGCCACTTACTTCCGTTACTTTTTCCCATTGGGGAAATACTGTTTCATAAAACAGCAGAACTAAAAAAATGAATAAAATCTTTGGATAGAATATTTTCAATGTTTTTTCCTGGTTCACAAACCACTGAATTAAGGTTCCGCAGTAACTCCGGCTTCTGCGGAGCGAGAAAATGTATAATGAATAACCTTATTTGCACAACCATCCACACAGGTGCCACATAATATGCATTCTGAGTTTTCCATTCCTTCAATCGCTACCATTTGCTCAACCGGAAGACTCATGGGACAGTTATTTGTACAAGTGTGACAATGCGAACATTTATCCTTCTCAGCAACAATGCCTAGTGAGGCCCAATTAAATAGATTCCTTATCTTTCTTCCTATTATCATAAAAGGAGCTATCCAGCATATATGATGACAAAAGGAACGTTTTCCCACAGAATAGGCCGGAACAGCAATAAGAAGAAGTACAAAAATATAGGTGATAAAGGAATAAAAGTCACTGATTGACAACCCGTGAGTGGTTTGATAGAGGAAATCTATCTTATTATAATTATGATTCTTTATAGCCAGGCCAATTATTGCTGCTACCCAAGGAATCCAGATAATCCATTTTATTATATTTCCTTTTACTACTCTTTTTTCTCTAGCTCGGCTGATAGCTTCCTGACATCCGCCTGCCGGACATACCCAACCACAAAAAGCTCTGCCCAGGACCAGAGAAATCAGAAATAAAAATAGAAAGGTAATGAAACTTCCATTGATAACTCTTTGGGAGGTTGCTTCAATGATAAGATAGGGGGACATATAGAAAAATATTGCCGGTAGGAATAAAAATGTAAAAAATATAAGCCCCAGTCTTATTTTCTGTCTTTTTTTCATGCTATTTCCTCATTCATTTTTTTCCCTCGCTCCCAAACTTCTGTTTGGGGATCGGAGGAGTAACTGCCGGGGCATTGCTGACCATTATTTAATGCCCAGCGAGTTGGGGCAGACTTTTCTGCATGCAAAACATTTTTTTAGAATAAAACCTCTTTCATTTTGATAATTTGACAAAGGCCTGCATAGTTTTTGTTTTACTGTTTCTCCATTTAAGGCT